>NZ_CALNAT010000155.1 GCF_937873925.1 uncultured Proteiniphilum sp.
GTACTCGTCTGGGGGGCGAGTGGTCGCTGGTTCGAATCCAGTCATCCCGACAACACATAAAAGGCTTATAATTAGCCGAGTAATCATAAAGCGAGTGGTGTAATTTTGCACTCCTCGCTTTTTTTGTTGGGTTTATAAATCGCTCCCTCCGGTCAATGACTAATCGAACATCCAGATAACTTCCTGCCGCTCCGGGGATGACCATAAAATCACTGTCTCCATAAGGAATATTTCAAACTTTTGCTTAACTTCGTTGTTAGTTGACTTTAGAATATTATTACAGATTGTGTTATGGAAACAATTAAATCAAAATCAATTCGGGAACTCGCAGTGAACGGGAAAAGCTACTATTACAGTTCTCTTAGAGACTTTCCTGATGGTCGGGTTGAACATCTTCCATTCAGTATTCGTATTCTATTGGAAAATGTATTACGGAATTATGACGGGTTCAGTATCACAGATGACCATGTCAATACGTTGGTTAACTGGTCACCGACTCCGGCAGACAAAGATATTCCTTTTAAGCCGGCACGTATTTTAATGCAAGACTTTACAGGGGTGCCTGCTGTTGTTGATATGGCATCCCTCCGGGCTGAATATATCCGGCATGGCAAAGATGGTCAGAAAATCAATCCTGCTATTCCTGTTGATTTAGTGATCGATCACTCGGTACAGGTGGATTATTTCGGCACAGATTATTCCTATGATAAAAACGTACAAGTTGAGTATGAACGGAATACGGAACGATACGAATTACTGAAATGGGCTCAGAATGGTCTTCGTAATTTCACAGTAGTACCTCCGGGGCTGGGTATTTGTCATCAGGTTAATTTAGAATATTTAGCCAAGGGCATCATAAGCCGTGACGGCTGGTTATTCCCCGACTCATTGGTGGGTACTGATTCTCATACACCCATGGTCAACGGCATTGGCGTGATCGGATGGGGAGTGGGCGGTATTGAGGCGGAAGCAGCTATGCTCGGGCAACCTATTTTCTTTACCTGTCCCGAAGTTATAGGGCTGAAATTAACAGGAAAGATACCGGAGCAATGTACCGCTACCGATATGGTATTGTCAATCACGAAGGTGTTAAGGGACAAAGGTGTCGTCGGAAAATTCGTTGAAGTGTTTGGTGATGGTTTGGATAATTTAACGGTTACCGACAGAGCTACTATTTCCAATATGTCGCCTGAATTTGGATGTACGGTAACTTATTTCCCGATTGATGAGCTCACTTTACAATATATGCGCCAAACCAATCGTACGGAAGAAGAGGTAGAAATTGTGGAAGCATATTGTAAAGAAAACCTGTTATGGCGTACAGGAAATGAAAATATTCAATATTCTTCATTGGTGGAATTCGACCTGTCTACTCTTCAACCCACTGTTTCAGGGCCTAAACGTCCACAGGATAAGATCCTGGTCAAAGAGTTAGGCAAGCAATTCGAACTTCTGCTGGAAAAAGAATATGCCAGGTTTTATTATCCCCTGCATGACAGACGGGAATCCGCCTGGCTTGCTGACGGCGGTTCGGGAACAGAGTTTACCTTTGGGAAGGTTCCGGTAAATGCGCCAACGACCTATGAGGTAGAAAGGGAATCTATTCAGTCTGTAAGAATTAAACATAAGAATAACGAGTTTGTACTCAGTGACGGCAGTATAGTTATTGCCGCAATCACAAGTTGTACCAATACGTCAAATCCCGCTGTAATGGTAGGTGCCGGATTATTAGCAAGAAATGCGGTTATGAAGGGATTACGCACTAAATCCTGGGTTAAAACCTCTCTGGCACCGGGGTCTAAAGTCGTAACCCAGTATCTGGAGCGCTCCGGCCTAAATGCGGATTTGGAAGCGTTGTGTTTTCATACGGTAGGCTATGGTTGTACATCTTGCATCGGAAATTCCGGTCCGCTTCCTCCGCATATAGCTGAAGCTGTTGAAAAGGGCGGATTGATAGTATCTTCAGTATTGTACGGTAACAGGAATTTTGAGGCGCGCGTCCATCCGCAGGTAAAGATGAATTTCCTGATGTCTCCGATGCTTGTCGTTGCGTATGCACTTGTAGGCCGAATAGATGTAAATCTCCTGGAAGATCCTTTGGACTATGATCCGAATGGCAATCCCGTATACCTTAAAGATATCTGGCCGGGTAGGGATGAAATCACGGAAACAATTAAGGCCTGCATGAGGATCGAAGATTTTAAACAGGTCTACGATGTTATTTTCGACGGCTCTACGGATTGGCAGAATCTGAAAGTAAATCTGGATCAGGACTACGAATGGGACAGAAACTCAACATATATTAAAGAGTCTCCATTTTTCGAAGGGCTGAGTGAAGAATTACATCCCTTAATGGATATACACAATGCCAGGGTGTTGTTATATCTGGGTGATTTTGTAACAACCGACCATATCTCTCCGGCAGGTTCATTCAGGGAAGATAGTGCCGCAGGTAAATATCTGCTGGAGCACGGGGTTAGCCGGACCGATTTCAATTCCTACGGTTCCCGCCGGGGTAATCACGAAGTGATGATGCGGGGAACTTTTGCAAATGTCCGTATCAAAAATAAAATTACAGATAAAGAAGGCGGATATAGCACCTATTTCCCGACAAATGAAGTAAAAACCGTTTATGAGACGGCGATGTCCTACAAAAAAGATGAAACACCCCTGATTGTATTGGCTGGTAAAGAATACGGTTCCGGTTCGTCGAGAGACTGGGCGGCAAAGGGCACATTCCTGTTGGGAATAAAGGCTGTGATTGCCGAGAGCTTTGAGCGAATTCACAGAAGTAATTTAGTGGGTATGGGCGTTGCACCATTGGTGTTTATTAATGGCCAGAACGCCGAATCACTGGGCTTAGACGGAACGGAAACCTATTCAATAACCGGTTTGGCGAATGACTTGATCCCTCATAAAACGCTTGAGGTTAAAGCGGTGCATCCGTCAGGAAAAATTACTTATTTCTACGTCAAAGCACGTCTGGATTCCGATATCGAAATAGAGTATTACAAAAACGGCGGTATTCTGCAATATGTATTGCGTAGGTATCTTAGGAGAGATGATTAAAGTCATCTGAGTCCCCACGAGAACCGGGGAAAGTTATTGCGCCTTGAAATTATAGATCGGCTTAATGACTTCGATAACATCCACGGTGTCCGCGATAGCACTCATTATCTCTTCCATAGGCTTATATGCCTGAGGAGCTTCGTCGAGGGTGGACTGGCTAACCGTACTCGAGTAGATGCCTCTCATCGACTCCTCGTATTCATCCATGGAGAGCAGTTCTTTTGCTTTTGAACGGCTCATCAACCTGCCGGCCCCATGCGGTGCAGAGTAATTCCAATCCTCGTTGCCTTTTCCACGGCAGATAAGGGAACCATCGCGCATGTTGACCGGGATAAGCAGGATTTCGCCCTTGTGAGCGCTTACAGCACCTTTACGGAGTATTTTATGGCGGATGTCAATATAGTTGTGTACCGTTTCGAATTGATGCGCGATAGTCAGTCCCATTTCCGCCAGGATTACGTTGGCCATTGTTTCCCGGTTACGGGATGCGAAGCGTTGCACGATCTGCATGTCATTGAGGTAATCATCGAAATCGCTCCCTTCGAGGTATGCCAGGTCTTTGCTGGCGGGAGGCTTCCTAAGCTTTTTCAGCTCTGTCTCAATCTCCTTCTTTCGGCCTTGTTTTTTGAGGTCATCGATCCGTTCCTTCCGGATCGTGCTCACCTCGTTAACATTTTTCCAGGCCAGGTCCTGGTAGTATTTCCAAACGTTCACTCCTAAATGCCGGCTCCCCGAATGTATGACAAGGTAAAGCGAATTGTCTTCTCCTTTGTTCACTTCGATAAAATGGTTCCCACCCCCGAGGGTACCTATCGAAAGCAGGGCACGTCCCAAATCGGCATGCTTAGCGCACCTCAGATCCGAGAAATCGAATTTGGCCACCGCCTCACCCCGGATAGCGAACCCCGAGGGCACCTCTTTTTTGATAACCCGGTCAAGCTCGGGAAGGTTGATTTCTTTTTCATGCAGTTTAGTCGTCAACATGCCGCAACCGATATCCACACCCACCAGGTTGGGGGTAATTTTATCGGTAATGGTCATCGTAGTGCCTACCGTGCACCCCTTTCCCACATGTCCGTCCGGCATCACCCGTATTTTGGCATTCAGGTACGGCGCAAAGTTGGCAAGCGCTTTCACCTGGTCGTATGCTTCGTATTCGAACGTGTCAGCAAAAATTTTCGTTTCGTTGCCGATACTGTTTATGATCCTCTTCATATTGTAAATATAACCATTTATTTGGAATATATCACAGAAAAGAGAGGATTCCTTCCTACTCAAATCACCGGATTACTCTATATCGCATTATCATAAATCGACTTCTTTATTCCTTTTTCTTTTGACGTATTATGGAGATTTGTCCTAATCCGTTCAAATGGTATCTCTTCCGAAGGATTAAAGCCGGTCGACTGCATATATTCCATCAGGCTATAATACAACTGCCGCGCCACAGGACGTGCGTCCAGATTATCTGCCAGGTCAGAACTGCAAAACAACAGCTTTCCGTTTCCAACCTTCGCTTCAAATACCAATCCGAGATTCCTGTTCTTATAGAAATTATCCACCATTCTCACGATTGGGTGCAAATTATCTTTTATACTGTCCAGTTCAATCGTTCTGGCATTTTTACAGATATCCCACCATTGCCAGTTACTGTGCATCTCAGTCGGGAAATGGGCAAGCGCCGGATGCGCCGGGTCACACAGTATCCCCATGGTCCCCGGCTGATTAGGGAAATGGACCGGACTCCAGAATACCTGCACAAATTTCCCTTCCAGTCCGTTGATTTCCTCTTTTGCCGGATTAAGCAGCACTTTCTTTCCTTGTTCCAGTGCTTTTTGGGCTTCAGCAAAATTCCGGGTGTATAAAATATCATTTTTTATTTCAGGAATCGTTTCCGGATATACCCATATATCCCATGAGTTCAGGTACTCCGTATCTTTAAACCGGATGGATAAGACTAATTTACTGGCTTCCGATACCGATGTGAGTGGAACCGAGATATTTCCCAGTATCAATCCATTTCCCAAAGAGATATCCTGCCTGTTTAATTCGCCTTGCGCCACAATGGTTCCGTCCGTCCGGCTTAATGCCCAGAGAGGTTGAATATCTCTCAGTATCCGATCGCTAAAATTGGCTGTTTCAAACTGTACATCGAGCGTTTCACTATTCAGATAGGTTGCTTTTTCAAACCGGGCCAACGGGACTACAGGCGAGCAAAACCTACGGAATTCTTCCGGGGTAATCAGTCCTTTACTCTCCCAGAAAGCATCAATGATCCCTACCAGGGCCGTACCCTGTCCTGGGAAGTCATGCAAATCCAATAATTGAAAACCACTGAATCCGGATGTTTTAAGTGCCCGCTCTATCTCTTCTTTATATAGAATAACAGCTAACTTTCCGCTTGCCATCAGGTAATCATCCGCCAGATGCAACCTTCCTTTCTTTTCAAGGTCTTGGGCTACGGCTTTAAAGTTTAACGGCATAAGATTCCCGGTATATTTATCCATCTCTTTCAGGTTAGGAAAAACGCTGTATTGTCCTATTTCGTGGGTAATAAGCGGCACCGGAAGCCCTTCTACTGCGGAGGAATAATCTTTATTAAAGCTCACAGACTGATTATCAAATATACCTTGACCCCGTACCCAACCGTTTTTGGTCCATTGGGTAACCCAGAAATCATCATTCGGTTCCGGCCAGCTTCCATGCCCTTGCTCAAAAGTAAACGATGTTGTCATGTATAAATGACGCTGATCACGTTCCTTTATACTGGTGAGGAGTTCATCCATCACCCCGAAATCACCCTGTAATTCATTACCCAGGCTCCAGAAGCAGAAAGAGGGATGATTGCCGTATTCTTTCATAATCCGATCCGCTTCATCATAGAGGAAGTCGACGGTGGCTTTGTCTTCACCCACATTCAATACCCATAATGGCAGTTCTACCTGTAAATAAAATCCCATCTCATCGGCTACCTCAAAGGCTGATTTCGGTGGACACCATGAATGAAAGCGGATATGGTTCAAACCGTAATCACGCGCAGTGCCAAATACTTTCTTCCACCCGGCTTTGTCTGTAGGAGGATATCCTTTCAGAGGAAAAATAGCACATTCCAGGGTTCCACGAAGGAATAGTCTCCTGTCGTTTATCTGTAGAAGGGCATCCTTATTGGTTAATTTTCTCATGCCGAAAATTTCATTTCTGGCATCACGACCTTCACCCGTCTCTAAAGTAGCTGTCACTTTATAAATATCAGGATTAAATTCATCCCACAATAACGGGTCATTCACCGGATAATCAAAAACCACTTCATTGCCTTCAATCAGCACCTCCATATCAGGCAATGACTTTCCCCCAGGGTCATTTACAGCCATAACGATTTTCCCGGATACCGGAGAAGAGATTTTTACCGCCACGTTCACTTTTTTATTATCCACATCCGGGGTTAAGCGCAGCTCTTCGATACTGACTTTGTCTTTTGCGGTTAATGATATACGCCCCAATATGCCGTTCCACATGGTTTGTGTGTCATTGGTATAAGCGTGGGCAAGGTCCCTGACCGATATGTCATGTTGTTTACTGTTATCTATGCGGATGACAATGCTGTTTTTCTGACCGGCTACCAGATAATTACCCAGTTCGAAATAATGCGGGGTACTAAGACTCTCATTGTAGCCTTCCACCTTTTTGCCGTTAATCCACACCTGTGAATTCCATATTATACGTTCCAATGTAAGCAGGATATTTTTGTCCTCCCACTCTGCGGGGATAGTTACCTCTTTTCTGTACCATGCCGGACCTATATATTCGTATTTAGCCTTCAGGTTAAGGAAGATCTCTTTTTCCATCACCGGTTCCAATGTACAAGGCGTACCGTAACCGGCATCGCACAATGTTCCCGGAAGGGTTATTTTATCGGTAAACGTCCGGTTATACCATTCGGCGGTAATACCCTGGTCCAGACTGTCAAGGACTACCTCCCATTCACCGGCAAGGCTTATTTCCTTCACGGCTTGCTTACACGAGGTTGAAAACAGGACAACTATACCCAAAACAGTGAATAACTTACAGATTCTCATGATTAAAATTTCCATTCGGTTTCTACTTTCAATTCTTTATGTTGTAAACGGATAATGATCGGATAGCAAAGATGTGTGGGATATTTCTCATTTACCCTGTCATTGCCCGGCGGTATTCCGGGCGCTTCGCCGGTGATTATTTCAAATGGCCCGGCATCCGGCAGGCGAATGTTCAATGTAGCATTACCCACTTTACAGCTTACGGATACCGACGCCGTCCTTTTTGTCGCATTTGTGATGTAATTATAAGCCGGTGCATCATCCAATACAATGGCTTCTCCTTCCTGTGTAAAAACAGGTTTCTCAGTCAATATAAGCACATAATCATACAAATGTTCTTCGGATGAGTTTGCCGTAAACTGATCCGTCAATTTATCCTTGTGCAGGATAAGCTGCCTTTCCATTTCCACCCCCGGATATGCGTCAGCCACCCGGGCTCTTACCTGTCCACCGTGTTTGGTAGCTTTAAAAGAAACAAGTTCACCGGTAGTTGCGCGTTGGTCTTTACCGTCAACAGTAAGGGTACTGTGCGATAAAGTCTTCCGGTACCATTGGGTGAATGCAGGTACCCCGTATGCCGACGTACCCATATCGGATACAAGCTCCTTATCCCCGTTGTGTATGGAGATGGATAACTTATCGGGATGCCCGTGTCCGCCACCGTGCGGACCGTACTTCAACACTACGGTTTTATTGCCTGAACGCAATACTGCATACCCGGTATCCTCAAAATATACCGAAGGCCATGAGACCGGGACCGTAGCAATTTTAATATCGGTATTGTTCAATAAGGCTTCCACTGAATTTCTTTCGGTATAACGGTAACACTGGCTCAATACGTCCAGAAAGAAAGGATCCTTATATCGCTTATAGGCTATTTCGTATAAATGAGCCTGTGCCACAAGGGATTCTCCATACCACCCGTCGTTGTGCGAAGGGAAGAAAAGATCGGCATACACAGCTGAGGCAGGAACGGCAAGCATTTTATGCAGTTTCTCATCGTACAAATTAATATTGCGGCAACGTGCGGCATCGGCAGACAACAGCATTGCCCGCAATGGATAGTAATGATAAACAGGAGAACCTTCGCTCCACCATCCGTCATTCAGCACATATCTCTCCATCTGGGCATAATATCCGCACTCCGGATCATGAACAGCTATATGGATGATACTGTCGTTCTGCAAAGCGACACCCAGCGCTATCAGGCCGCTGTTGTGCCAAACCTGCCAGTTAGCGCTACCCCGTCGACCCAAAAGCAGATCAGCGCAAGGAGTAAGATATCCATCTTCAATTTTTCTGATCTCTTCGGTGGTCATTACCGGCTTGGCAATCATGTAAGCAGGACAGGCATCGCTCGCCCAGACTGCCTCATCGAGGCTTTGTCCGAACATCTTTCCTCCCCACGGGCCTGTTTTCCTTGCGGTATCATGGTGCAGGTATGTCAGGTATTTGGAGGCATAGTCCAGCATCATATCCCGAATGTATTCCGCATATTGTTTCTCGCCCGTAACAATATACAAATACATGCAGGCAGTGAGGTATATCCGGTTTTGCAGGTGTACATGATTAATCCATGCCCAGTCGAATCTATTGTTATTTTCCCAATATTTGTCGCACAGACTACAATAGTGGGCATGAGGTTTATCCCAATCGAAGCGGAACACCTGGTTATGGACAGGGCAGAAGTAATCATGCAGATGTCCTCCCTCCAACAGGGGGACGCGCAAAGAATGTTCCCTTCGTTCATCCACTGTTTCCTTCAATTTTTCTATAATAGAATGTCCCCATTCGGTTTGGGATGAAGAACGGATATTCTCAATATCTTCCGGAGTAAAGAAGAAGTAATTACTTTCCTGAGCCAAAGTGACAAACGGAATAAATAATAAAAAAGCAAAGAGTTTTCTCATAATTTTTGTTTTGTCCCTGTTACATACATTTTGTCCCTGTCACATACTTATGGACTTTTATCCATCTCTTCATAACTCCCCTTTTAAATAGTGCATATATTCCACCGCAGCCAACAGGAAGGCACCTGTACCATATACTTCCGTATCATCCAAACCCACTTTCTTTGGATCGGCGCCTATCGCCTGTACAAATCCTACCTTACCATCCTCGTGCACAATGGAGTGTAAAGCACTCCATGCTTTTATTGCTATCGGCAAATATTTATCCTTATCCAGATATCCCCGGTTTATTCCCCAAAAAAGGCTATAGGTAAAGAATGCCGATGCACTTGATTCAGGCATGGAATAGGCAACGGTATCCAATAAAGAAGGGTGCCAGAATCCCTGGTTGTCTTGTAACAGAGCGATCTTTTCCATCATTTCCCGGAATAGGGTTATATAGAAACTGCGGGAAGAATAATCTTCAGGAAGATGATCAATAATAATAGTCAATCCCCCGGTCACCCATCCGTTGCCACGTCCCCAAAAGACTTTCTCTCCGTTCTCTTCACGCATGTTTATATAGCGGGTATCCCGGAAGAAAAGCCTGTCGGGTTTGGAATAAAGGCTGTCATAGGTAACCCGGAATTCTCTGTCCATAAAATCAAAATACTTGTTATCCCCGGTTATTTTTCCTATACGGGCGAACGAAGTGGGAGCCATAAACAACGCATCGCACCAGCACCAGCGGGAATGGGAACCTTCGGCATAATAATCAAGGCTTACGGATCGGGGGTGATTGATGATGGAATCCAACATCCGTACCGATTCATGGATCATATGGGGTTCTTTGAACTTATTGTACAGCATAGCATAAGGTTGCACAATGCATAAGTCATCGGCAAAGTAAGGATTGGGACCGGTCTGCCAGTTGTTTTTACCAGCCACGGTAAGCAGGAAGTCCCAGTACTTTTGCTCGCCGGTCAGTTCGGCGCATCCGGCCATGCCAATGTACATGGTCGCATTTGTCCAGGCCCAGTATGCATGGGAATTCGGCCATCCCGATCCCTTTTGCACCTGGCTCTCAAAATTTATCAACTGCCAGTCGGCTACTCTCCTGATTATTTTCAGGGTTGAATTCCTATTATATTCCTTCCATTGATTTTTGTCAAAGAAATAATCAAGGATAAGTTCCTTTACCACTGTATGCCCTTTTTCATTCGGATGGTTGCTTTGGCTCATCAATGCATTCAGTTCTTCACCGTTTTTCGTCTTTTGCCTGAAGGCGGCATAACTATCTACCAATCCCGTCCCGTATTTTACCGAGAGATCCCGTATCTGGTGACTGTATTGCTCTAATGGAGGATTGCCATCCAATATATCTTCCGTTAAATCCGGAGTGGGAGTCATCAGGATTACTTTAACACCTTGTCTCTGCGCCTCTTTTATCATTTCTTCCCAGCCCTGGCGGGATCTGTCCAGACCAATTCCTCTGTCATTCAATGCATAATCAATAAATAAGACATCCGGGTTATGGCAAAGTACATCCTGTTTGAACCGTTTTGCTCCCTGTTCAGCATTCTCTCCTCCAATAGCTGTGGTTATGGAATTGACCACCGCATAAGGATAGATTTCCTTTACAGCCTCCAATACCTGTTGCGGATATGCCTGCATTGTCCTTACATAGGGTGTATTGAAATAACCGGATGGTACACTGTGTCCGTGAAACACCAGATGAATGGTCCTGTTATGCGGCCATTTTTTTTGTAACTCCTGCCGGATATCTTCCAGATAACCCTGTGGCTGTCCCGTTTGTGCCGTTATACCCAGGGAGAATAAAACAGATATGAATAAAAGAATATATTTCATTGCTCTTATATTTTATAAATCAATCGGTGATGCTCCCCCACCACGTGTCGTTGGGTTGCCAATCCGCAGATAATTGTTCTTTTCGGATTTCACTCTGTCTCTTCATTGTTTGTTCTTGTTGCTGTTTCCTGTATACCGTTTCTTTACGGGGATCATAAAGAGAATCGGCTACAGGCAGTTTAGCATTTACCTTTTTCATCCAGGTTAATAAATTGTTTTTCAATTCTTTTACCTTTTGCGGAAAATGTGCGTTCAGGAACTCGTTCTCACTCTCATCCAGTTGCAGATTATATAACTCACTTCTTTCATCTTCATGATAGTAAATCAGTTTCCAATCTCCTTTTCTGATTACGGATGAAGGCTCACCTCCCTGGTTTGCATAATGGGGGAAATGCCAGTACAGTTCTCTTTCGACCTTCTCCCATTGTTTGTTTTCAATAACCGGACGGATACTTATACCATCCACATGTTGTTTCGGAACGGGTTTAATCCCTGCATAATCGAGGATGGTAGGGTAAATATCCATTCCGGTTACCGGGTCATTGAAAGAAGTACCTGCGGTTATTTCCGGTGAATACCGGATGATAAAAGGTACCCGCAGGCCTCCTTCCCATTGCCGGCCTTTTCCTCCCCGCAGTGGCAGGTTGGAGGTGGAATAATTATCTCCCGAGGACACACCGCCATTGTCGCTGGTGAAAATAATGATCGTATTGTCGTCAATCCCTGAATACTTGAGTTGTTGCAATACAACCCCCACTGCATCGTCCATCTGCCGGATAAGCCCTGCATAAACAGGGTTATCCTGATGCTGCCTTACCGGGAGGGTACGGTCAATGATAAAACCATCCTCCGATATGCCCATTCTTTCGGCTTTATCCCTGAAATAGCTCCATCGTTCTTTTGTTGTCTGTATGGGACTATGCACGGCATAAAAAGACAGATAGGCGAAAAATGGCTTTTCACTCTCTGTTTCCGTATGATTTTTGATGAAAGCGCTTGTCTCCTTTGCCAGCCGCATAGAAAGATTCTCTCCGGCCGGACCATCGGTTAATTTAGGATTACTATACGGAGAAAAGTATCCGCCATGCGGACTGCCGGAATCCCATCCTCCAATATTGATATCGAATCCGTGTATCTCCGGTGTTGATTGTTCATCACCCAGATGCCATTTGCCCGCCATAAAAGTCGTGTAGTTTGCCTCTTTCAACTTCTCCGGCAAGGTCAGTTCATCCGTTGAAAGCCGCCAATTATAATCCGGCGGAAGCATTTTAGTACGCCTGTTCATTTTTCTCCATTCTTCACCCGATGCTTCGCCTATCCATGTAGTAATCCCATGCCGTGCAGGAGTTTTGCCGGTAAGGATACTGGCCCGTGAAGGGCTTGAAACCTGACAGGCAGCATAAGCGTTGGTAAATATGGCTCCTTTCCTGGCGATGCTGTCTATATTAGGAGTTTCATAATAACTACTCCCGGTACAGTGCAGGTCTTTCCACCCCAGATCATCAGCCAGAATGATCAATACATTTGGTTGTTTTTTCCCAGGCGCACCGTATGAAGAAAGTGGCAACAGGGTTGCCCCGGATAATATTGAAAAAATTACTTTATTGTGCATAATTGTCCATTGAAGTTATTCATTTTCAATCCTTATTACGCTACTCATGTACTTGCTTAATGAGATAGCGCTTTTACTCACTTATTATATTCTTTCAGGTATTCCAGTAAACTATGAAATAATGCTTTCACCTCCGGTTCGTTACTGCAAGCGAATAAGTCCGAAGAGCAGACCAGCGCTTTGCTTCCGGGAAGCTGATAGATTAATCCCAGTTTATGGTTACGCTCAAAATTATCTATTACCTGTACAATCGGGAAATAGTCGGCCGGCATGTCGTCAAGAATCATAGGCCGCGAATTCTTCACAATATTCCACCACTGCCAGTTGGTATGCGAATCGGTAGGGAAAGAGTTGAATATCCCATGTCCGGGGTTTTCCACCAATAACCCTAAAGTACCGGGCGAAGGTTCGATATCCAAACTTTCAGCTACACCTTTAAATACTTTGAAATTCCAGAAATCGCTGATAAATAAACCTCCTACAGATTGTTCTCGGATATCTTTCTCCATGGGGATATATAAAACGGGTTTTCCCGCTTCATATAGCTTTTCAAAAAGTTTTTTATCACGGGTAACGGTTACCCCATTGAAATGGGCTTCGGCTATTTTTGTGGTAGTGTAGTGCGGATATACCCAGATATCCCAAGAATTCCGATAATCCGTTTCTTTCACAGCCACCTGAAATTTCATTTTTGCCGGTTCATTGATATCGTTTAAAGGAATACTCAAAGTTGTCAAAGAATTCAGTTGCCCCTGGGAAATGACCGGGCAGACAATGTCTTTCCTGTAAATAATTTCACCGGATTCGGTGGATAATGTACAGGAGACTGTCTTATCCGTTATGTCAGCCTGTCCGTAATGGGCGATCTGTATCTCTGCAGTAAATATCTCGTCCCTGCTCCAGCAGTATTTCGGGAAGCGTGCCAACGGTACAACATCCGTACAGAATTCAGTCCATTTTTCCTGTGAAATAACACCTTTGGATTCCATGAAAGCGTCGAGGATACCCACGAGGGCAGTTCCCTGGCCGGGATAGTCCTGTAAGTCGAGTAGCTGGAATCCGCCAAAACCGGGGGTACGCAATGCCATCTCTATCTCTTCCCTGTAACACAAGGCGGCCAGTGCACCCGAAGCTTGTAAGAAAGTGCTTGCCTGTATGCCCATCCCTGCCTGTTCCAACCGGTTTTTGAATACCATGAAGTTCAAAGGGCGCAGGACGCCTGTATATTTATCAGTTTCCTCAAAATTGGGATATATCTGGTATTGTCCCGTTTCATGCCCGATGGCAGGTTTACCCAACTTTTGATTGGCAGAAGAAAAATCACGCAATGTATTCGGGATAAGACAATTGATTACCCCTCCCCTGTCGGAATCAGCAAATGAGAAAGAACCCCTCAAGTCGGTACTGTTATCCGGAGCCACTTTCCCATGCCGCATGGCCACAAAGAAATCTTCCAAGGAATGCGTTTGAGGGTTCCAGTAATGATTGTTTGTTCCCAGCGCATAAAGATGGCGCTGATCCGCCTCTTTTAACTCTTTTACGATATTTGCCATTATCGCGGTATCCCCTTCCAGTTCATTTCCCAGACTGAACATAACGAATGAGGGATGATTCCCATATTCCTCTATAATGCGGCGCCCTTCCTGCTTCATATAGGATATAAGGAGAGTATCCGTCTCACGGTAGGTTCCCCATAAAGGCAGTTCCGGTTGCAGGAATACACCTGCTTCATCGGCGGCGATGAAAGCGGCCTTGGGTGGAGTCCATGAATGATAACGCACATGATTAAGGCCATAAGAGCGAACGATGGAGAAATATCTTCTCCAGTCATCTATCTCCATGCCTGCATATCCGGTAAGCGGGAAAACCCCGCATTCATTTTTACCCCGCAGGAAAACTGTCCTGCCATTGTTCACGAATCGTGTTCCCCGTGTTGTGAAATTCCTGATCCCGCTACGAACAGTCTTTGAATCATTTCCCTGAATGTTTACCTGAAATGTATAAAGAATAGGCGTATATTCATCCCACAAGGCAGGATCGGGTATCTTTATTTCCATTTGGCATTCCGAATCACCCGGTATTATATTTACCCACATTTCTTTTTGTGAAACGATTTTGCCCTCTTCATTTTTAACGGTAACCCCTATTTTCTGATTGTCCAAAGGGATTTTGGTATGATTGCCAAGAGATACCCGAATCATACAATTCCCATCCATCGAAGTTTCAATCCGTATTTGCCGGATAGATATATCCGGCAGCACCTTTACATAAAAGTCACCCAGGATGCCATTCCAATTGGTTTGGGTGTGCTCTGAATAGGCATGCGAACCTCCCAGCGGAAGCAGGCTTTTGGTATTATCAATTTTTATGGCAATATGGTTTTTGCCTGCTTCAAACAATGAGTCGATTCTGTAAACATGGGGTGTGGAAACGCTATTCCGGCTACCCACCGGTTTTCCGTTAATGTATACTTCCGATACTTTCGTGCGTTCCATATACAGTTCGACCGGACGGTTTACCCAGGAGGAGGGGATCATCACTTCTTTTTCATACCAGGCAACTCCCTGGTAACTGTGTGTTTCACTCAGCATATTGGTAGCGGAATCTGTGGGTTCATAACCTACATTATTCTCAGCAAGGGAACCCGGAAGAATGACTTTATACTGCACCGAATCGATACTTACAGTCCATTCGCCGGACAGATCTATCCGGGTTTCCGGTTGTGCGCAGGAAACCATCCACCCTATAAAACCAATCGATAACAGAATCTTCTTCATTTCGATATCTTTTTCCAGTCACCCGAATAATATGCTTTATCCAGTTGTAATTGCATCTCATTGTCTCCGGAAAGTTGTGCAAGATGGCGCAAATCCCTGTAGACATAGAAATTAAGCCAGAATCCATAACTGTATTTCTCGAACCGGGTACGCGGTTGTTTCCAGAAGGCATACCAGGAAGTATTAAGCCGGTGTTTTTCCGCTACTTCCATTGCCTGTTGGGCACGTTGCCATATCTCATGGGTACAGATATCGAATAAGGCACGCACATCCTCGTATTTCATATTTGCGGTATCATAAATTGTTCCCCTGTCGTCAATACCCAGCTCAATGAGAGAGATGCGTTCTTCGAACTTGCCGTCACCATCCAGGTCATATTCAACAAGATCAAAGAAACCGTTATCATCCGTATCTGCGTACCTGACTGTCGCCCATGAGTCAGGGTCGGGATAGAGACGCTGTTCTACGTGACGAGAGTCGTATAACCCACCGTATCCCTGAAAATAGGAAGCATTCTGGTCTATCCGCCATGCACCCCATTCAGCACCATACAGGTGAATACGCCCATCTATGGGCGACAGGTATAATTTCCCTTTTCCCGAATTGTCTTCGTCAAATTCACCCCTGTCACCAATGGCGTCCGACTGTTTATGGCTATCGAGCCCGCCTTTGGCTGCCCCCACCTTGAACAGATCATAAGGATAATAGAGTTCCACGCGTTCCCAGCGGTTACAATCATCGTCTTCATCAAAAACAAACCAGCAGTAATCCCACTCACCCTCTTTAAAGGTCATATCATACGCTACGGTTTCATCCGGATAAATGAGTGCTTCCATCTGTCTCCAACGGGGATCATACATGTATTTATCGGCTTCGGGCAATCCTCTTAAATTTTTGAAAGTATGTACCTGGTCGGCATACTCAAAGCCTTTTCCGGCAAAATGAACAGTCATATCGAGATCAAACTCGTTTCCCTGACCATTGTCGTTATCCATATCCCAGGCGATACTTGCCCAGGTGATCCGTTGGCTGTACAGAATATCGTGTTCAGGGTCGATCTTTTCGAATCTTTTGTCTTTTGGTTCGTCCGGCCGGGGTCTGATATAAGGAACATCCATCAACCGGAGAGCCATTTCAGTCAGACCATCTTCGTCGTAATCATAAAAAATAAACGGATTCTCGCAATTGAAACGGGTATCTGCCACCCTGAAGCTGGAGTTATGTCCCTTTAGCAGCAAGGTATTCCCATGATAATCCTGATAAAAGTTAGCATGCCCGTTCCGTTCCCAGCAAAAGGGAAGGAGTTTGTTCCAATCGATAAAGGTTTTGATATCGTCTTCTTCTATATCGATCACAATGATAAAGTCGGATTTGTAATCGGGACTGTAACGGACATCTTCTTTCCCGTTATAAATAACAATTTGCAGGTCGGCCATACCATCATCGTCAGTATCCACCCAGTCAATAGACAGATCCTCCGGCCCGCCGAATATCCCGTCTTTATTCAGGTCTATCAGCAAACAATCATTGTCGGTATCGCCTTCCGTATCGCCGTATTGCATATCACCGTCGTCATCGACCCACATCACCGGAATACTGTCCAGAATAAATGTACGGATAATATCAGGCGCTCCATCTCCGGTCAAATCCTCATAAGTGATAGTCGATTTATCCGTTACCAGCGGGAACCTCCAGGGAGTTAACCGGGTGTTCTGGTTCCAATATCTTTGCTGGGCATACAAGCTGTATGCCGATAAAACAGTGAAAAGCGAGATTAGTAACAATTTATTGCTGTAATACTTCATGGCTGAATAAACAGTCTATCGATCATTTCAAAGGTCAGCACCTCTTCAGGCGAGAATTCCGCAGAGTTCATATAATGAACCATACTGTAATACATCTGACGCGCAACCGGGCTTTTATCGAGTATGTCGTTGAACGCAATGGTGGTTGCCAAAAGTTTTCCTTTTCCTACTTTTGCTTCAAATATAAGGCCAATTTTCCGGTTATTGTTCCAATCAGGGATAATTTGTACCAATGGTCTGAATGCATAGGGCGTATGATCCAGTACGACCGGCTTTGAATTTCTTACCAGATCGAACCATTGCCAGTTGGAATGGAATTCGGTAGGGAAGTGCCTGAATAGGGCATGCTGCGGATTACATAATATACCCAGCAGATTGGGCGGAGTACCCGACCAGACCGCATTCCACGATATGCCTGAGAAACCGGGCGGCACATCGGAATTTATTTTTGCCGTATCGGCCAGTAACAGCACATTACCTCCTTTATCAAGATGCGCCTTAGCTTTTTTATCCCATTGCCGGGTCACCCATACATTTTTCGGAGTTACATCGGGAAGTGTCTGAGGATATACCCAAATCTTCCATTCATTGGATATATCTGTGCCATCGATTTTTATCTTCATCATCAAATCGGTCGCTTCCCGGATATCTGCAAAGGAGATGGATATTTCCCCTATATCGGTAACAGGGCCTATGGGTATGTTAATACCGGTGAAACTACCCTGCTTATATATCCGCCCATCGGGAAACTGAAGTGTCCATGTGACTGCTGCCTCTTTGAACTCTTTTTTCAGGAAATTGGCAACCTGGGCTTTTGCTATAAAAGTTTCCGCATTGGTCCAGGTAAGTTTTTCGACGCGAAGAAGGGGTAAACAAGGTTGCTGGATGTTTCTGAATTCCTTGGCAGTCACATACGGTTTGGGGTCATGGAAAACATCCACCACACCGACGGGTGAAGTACCTTGTCCGGGGAAATCGTTCAACTGTAACAGATGATAGCCTCCAAAACCGGGTGTACGGAAATAAGATTCAAACTCCTCCTTTTTCTGTATTACCTGAAATTTGCCGGAGGCGATATGGAAATCGTATGCCTGGTCGAGCATGTTCTTATTCCTGAGGTCTTCACGGAAGAGTTCATAATTATACGGTTTTAATACCCCCACATATTTGCTTACCTGACCAAAATCCGGATAAGCGCACCATTGCCCGATCTCATGGGTGATCATCGGGATCGTGAATTTGCTCACATAATCGGAATAATCATACAAAGTATTTAATGGTTGCGCGTTGAACCGGCCTTTTAATCCCTCCTGCCAGCGTTGGGGGCGGGCTCCGTAGAAATCGTAAAAGTCGCTCCCCTCCACGGTGGGATATCCTGACGCTGCCACATACAGATGGCGCGGGTCGGTTTTCCACTGTTTCAGCATCTCCTGAAGGAAAGGCACGCATCCTTTGCCTACAAGTTCATTTCCCTCACAAAAGAAAGTAAAGGAAGGATGATTCCCATATGCTTTAAATATCCTACGGGCTTCGGCAAAATAAAACCGGTTAGTAGCTTCATCTTCTCCTACGGTAAAGCGCCAGTCCGGATTTTCTACCTGCAGGTATAAACCCAACTCGTCGGCAGCAATGAAAGCAGCCTCGGGCGGACACCAGGAGTGAAAACGTATACAATTGAGTCCATACTCTTTATAAACCGTAAGCAACCGTTTCCATTCGGAATAATCCATAGGAGGGTAACCGGTAAGCGGGAACTCGCAGGAATTCACCGCCCCACGCATAAAAACGGGAATATCATTGACAGTAAACTGTGTTCCCCGTGTAGCAAGATCCCTGACACCAAACCTTACCGTTCTTTCGTCATAATAGTCTTTATCGGGTATTATAACGGCATATTCCAGTTCATAAAGATAGGGATCGAACTCATCCCATGTGTACCATTGCATGCCGGGATCATAGCGGTGGGTAAGCGTGATCACCGAATCATTTCCTTCGAACGGAACAACAATCTCCGGCATCGATTGCTTGTCGGGCGTATTCACGGAATGGCAGATGATGCGCACCTCTCCTTGTACGGGTTGGCCAGTACGATTCGATATCCCGGCTGTAATATCCAGTTTATTCTCTTTGCGTTGCGGGTAAACCTGTACATCGGTAATATGCACTTTATCGAATGCCTGAATCTCCATACGCCCGATGATCCCGTTCCAGTTGGTCTGGGTTTCGGCACTTATGGCATGGGTGTAGGCTATATCATAAATCAGGCTGTTGTCCACACGGATACGCACAGTGTTTTTTGCGCCGGCCTTTATATAAGGTGTAATATCGTACGTATGGGGAGCAGAGAGGCTTTCCTCCCGCCCTACCTTATGACCGTTTATCCAGACCTGTGTTTCCCAATGAGCCCGTTCAAGAAAGAGAAACATTTGCTTGTCTTTCCATCCCTCGGGAATAAAGATATTGTCTTTTTCATACCATGCTGCCCCGCTATATTCAAAGAGACGGGTAAGCCGGATGGAAGTCATATCCTGTGTCTTGTAGCCTTTGCCGGCCTGATCTGTTGAACCGGGTAGTACTATTGTTTCGGGAAACTTACTCACAAAATTACTGCCTTTGACAGGGATACTGACATTCATCGGATCGAGTTTGAAGTTCCATATACCTGCCAGGGAGACGGGTGTTTCGGTTCGATTCCCGTTGTGTTGCGGCTGTGCCTTAATGAGACAGCAACTGGCTATAAACAGTATGAATAAAAGATATCTGGACATTTCTGTTTGTATTTATAAATTATAGAATCTGCGGACAACTTACTGAATTTCACCTATCAATGTGACCACTGTCTTTGGTGCAATAACAATTTCATCCGGATTAACTTCCGCCCCTTTTTCAAGATTCGAGTTCTCCGAAGTAATATATGGAATAAGTTTCCCGTTCTTTAATTTTCCATTCAACTCAAGTTTATAGGTACGTTCGGTATTGCTTGTATTAATAGCAACAACAACCAGCTTCCTGGTATCGGTATCTTTATAAGCGCTTATCATCACATCGGTGGATGCCTGCACCGGATTTTGTCCATCAACATGGATCCTTTTCATGCCCGGACGAATAAAGAAAGAGTAATTTCCAAAAGCCCATAATAGTTTGGAATCGCGGACAAATCCATCCTGTTTACAATATTCTGGTGACTGGCTCCCATTGTTTGCCCCGTCGTCCAGATAAATAAGTCCATCTTTGTAGTTAGCTCTGGTAAGGGCAGTCCACCATTGCCATGAGGATGCATTGGCCACCACCAGATCATTATGGATAATACGTGCAACAAAAAGGGCGGTTTTCATCCCCAGATCGCGTTGATTACCTGTACCGCCCGGTATCTCATTCTCTCCGGGTTGCTCCAGAATACAATACTCTGTCTGCCAGTATTTCAGTCCCGGGTATTGTTTAATCTGGGCATCCAGCTTCTGACGATGTTCCACCTGGCTGGTAACCGGCCATACTGAGAAATAACTATGACCGGTTATCACCTTTTCGACATTGGACAACGACGCAATATTCAGTGTAGACGTGGAGCTCCAGAATTCCACGATCTGATTGTCGCGCATTTCATTATTCACCATTCCATACAGGTAATTAATCGCACCGGCTTCTCCCAATGCAATAGTAGTGGATAAACCACGTTCTTTTAACCTTTCGGATAAAAGGGAAGTAAGTTCAAACAATTCCCGGTTAGTGGCAGGCGTCCCTTCCTGACCGGATTTACCATTATTACCCGCCAGCCATTCCCACTGCGGTTCATTTACCGGACTCAGGTAATCAAACGTCACTCCTTCTTTCTCTTGCAGGTTTTCAATACAATCCACCAGAAAATCGGCATAATCCGGCATCATACCTTCTTTGATATTCATTCTCTGTTTTTGGGGCGAGAATGCTTTACCGTTAATGGTCATATGTACGGGCGGACTGATGGTAAAAGCCAGGTATTTCTCCACTCCCCGCTCACGGGCGGACTGTAAAAACCAACGCTGTCCCTCCTGCTTATTCCAATTATAGGTCCCGTCCGGAGACTGGAAACATTCTCCCCTACGCCATTCATCAGAGATATCGCTATCGGGGCCTTGTTCCATACTTCCGGCTCCAAGATAAAACCGCCAGATAGACAATCCGATCCCTTTGGGGTTTCCCTTCTCATCAGTTTCCTTACTGAACAATAGGTCCGCAATCCTGTTTTTCTTCTCCTCCGGCCAGTATTTGCCTACCATTTGGCAACGCCAGGCATCGGAAGCACCAAAACCGTCAATTATTTGTAACTCCTGCTCCGGATCAATTTTCATTACGCGCGTTTCAGAGGGAACAGAAGGGGAAGGGATCTCCACCTTCGATCCGCAAGCAAAAAAAATAACCGTTAATCCTATTATAATATTAGCGATATACCTCATTTTATTTATTTTATTACAATTTACCAAAAGAATTCCATCTCAAGAGGCTGATCAATAAGCCTGTATAATAATACCTGCAGACTCTGCTTAGGTAATTCCATATTTCTGCTTTCTGTTCCCATCTTTTCTTCCAGTTGCACCAGTTGTTCAATAAAATCTCCTTTTCTCTGCATATAATGCAAATTGTGTAGGACCATCAATACTAAATCAGGGTCGGAACCTGAAAGATATTTTTCCAACACCTCCCGGGCTTCCCGGTTCTTATTCATATCATATAGCGTTGATGCCAGAAAAATCTGCACCGGAGGGTAAGGATCAAACAGATGGTGTGAAATCTGTGTTATTTCGGTTTCATCAAAAGAAGACTGGCTTTTTAAACCTATGGCCGCCCAAAGCCTCGTTACTTTAGCAGGACTATTCAGAAGCCTGATCTGTTCATTTTTACTTTTTGCATCTCTCAACCCGGCATATTTAGCAGCTTCCCAGATACTATTAAAATCATAGTCATCAAGGAGTCGGTACTCATAAGGTGTTATCCTGTCCCCCAGTTTTTTAAGTTCATATTCCGTATTGAATAACACATCCTTACTATCGACAATGTTCTTTTCAAGGGCACGTCTCATCTGATCCAGTTCTTCCCTATAAGCCCGATCATTGCTCAGATCATGCATTTCCCACGGGTCAGCTGATAAATCATACAGATACTCTCCTTCCCTTGGCTCCATAACGATGGCTTCCTGATCAGACAGTTTTCCGTTATTATAATCATTTATAATAAGCCGGCTGATTTCTCCATAGATAAAATAATGAATCCATCTGAGCTGTGGGGAATACGGTGTGAAATGTCTGGTGTACAGAAGGTTGTTTTTAATAACCGTACGATCCAGATTGAATGAATTCTCACATCCGTCATTAGATACGAAAAGATACTTCTTGGCTTCTTCCCGTTGACTCCCAAGAAAAGCCCTGCCGTCGAAATATTCAGGAATATCAACGCCTGCCAGACTTAATATGGTAGGAGCAAGATCCGAAAAGTCTATATGCTCATCGGTAACAACTCCTTCCGTACCCCATGGCGATAAATGTCTGTAAATTTCCGGAAACCAAACGACAAAGGGGACTTTGTATCCCTGGCCTATTCCATTTGATTTTCCCCGTGGCATTCCTTCCCCGTGATCAGCGTAAAAGAAGATAATGGTGCTATCCATCAGACCCTCTTTCTCAATACGGCTCAGTATTTGTCCAATTTTATAATCAGCGAGAGAAACGCCGTTATACACGCGCGCCAGTTGCTTTCGCATCTCTGGCGTGTCCTTATAAAATGGTGGCATCTGAAAATCATTGTCGCTTACTTCAAGCGAATCGGGTAATAAATCCAACACCTGTTTTTCATACATATGATATGGATTTGTCATCGTTCTTGACTGATGAGAATCCCCAAAATTGAATATGGAGAAAAAGGGTTGACCCGGCTTTCTATTCCACCATCCTGCTGTTGCTGAACTTTCATTCCATGAATCGGTAATAATCCTCTTTGCATCAGAAGTATTATAATCGGTTTTGGAATTATTGGAGGTATAATACCCTGCTTGTTTTAAATAATAAGGGAATCCTTTAATAAAATCGGGAATAGGGAAATTACTCCGATGATTTCCCGTTCCCGTTTTATAAGTCTTGACGCCGGTAATAATAGTACTACGGCTGGGCGAACTCACTGTTCCGGTACTATATGCATTGGAAAACCGCACTCCGGTTGAAGCCAACCCATCAATATTCGGTGTATTTACCGCTGAATTTCCATAACAACCGATATACTGAGGCGAAGTATCTTCGATAACAAGCCACAAAATATTGGGTTTGCTATCTTTTTGGGCATAAATAACTGGATTTTTAAAGAAAAGTACTGATAAGAAAATCAAAAATCTGGAAAACATATTATAAAGTACTAACTACACCTATTCTACAAAAATATCTGTTATTCCACTTTCACATATTGTATGATTGCACATCACTGGGAGCGCATGGGGAAATTCAGTCTCTTATTACTTTATACAACCCGCAATAGATTTCCGACATCGTACAGCTTCACTATACTTAAAAACAGAGAGCAAACGGCAGGAGCCTTGCCCCCTGTTTTACAATTATTACCGGCCTGGCAGTATTATTCAACCATTCATTGTTTCTTTACAATCCTAAGCCTGTAGGTAATCAAATCGTAGGTAGCATGCCAGTCGGTATTACCGGTAAGCGAAATACCATAGTTGGCACCGTTACCGGAGGCACCTACCGGTTTGATCATCGATACCAGATCGCCGTAGGTATCTCTCATATTGGCGCGCGCGGCGGGTAACCTGAACCATCCCGTATTACCCGCAAGAGAAGCTTTGGGTGCCTGGAAACTGATATTCACACCACCAGCCGTACGAAAATCTCCACTATAGATAAAATCATGTCCGGTTTCTTTATGGAGACTGGTATTATTCTCTATCTCAGCCCATCCGGCAGTACCTACAACAGCACCACCTGAGATAATCGCCAAGTATGGATAGGGATTGGATGCAGAGAAACCGGGGAAAAGCGCCGCATTGCCAAAATCGGGATTCGTGGCGGCCAGAGGAGTTGCTTTAACCGTTTTGGCAGACATATCCACCGTAAGCGTGTAATAGCCTTTTTGCGAAACAGGCAGTCTGAACTCCGCAGCCTGAAGATCAGCCGTCAAACCGTCTTGTGTTCCTGAGGCAAGCGCCACGACATTCGTACCGTCCAGCGTATATTTGATACCTCTCGGCGATTGATTGAACGGCCTGTCGGTACCCATGAACGCAATGAAACGAATGTTCTCGTCGGTGTCATTACGATAATAGTAGTTCAACTGAAAGAGGTTGTTTCCTATCTTCTGCATAGGCACGAGCGTACCTATACCCCATGCATCAGCCGAAGCATAAGCATCAAAACCTTGTCCGCTTACTTCACCATCATTCTTTGCATCCGAAAGATACAACCGGTCCATCATACCTACTGTCAGATTACCACCGGTAACTGCCTGATTTCCGGATTTGTCGGTAGCGCGTATCATAAATTGATATTCACCTGCCGTGCCTCCCGGTATTTCGAGATTTTGAGCATAATGGTATGAAAGTTTTTCCTCTTCAGTAGTAGGATTCCAGGTATCTTCCACCTCAAAATACTGGCCTTTGACGTCTTCACCCCATACTTTGAAGTATATATCCGTCATTTCAACATCTTCCGTTATCAATGCAGCCACATTTAACGGTACCGGCGTATCGGCAAGACCGTAGAAGTGGTTGATAGTCGGTGCCTGGATGGTGATAGCAGGCGGCAGGAGATCCGGAGAATAACCCTCGATCTGATTCGTTGCCGACAAGTCGGTAACAGGAATTTTCACACGCAAGACACCTTTTGCCGCATTACTGACCAATATATCTACTTCATGTTGAGTCCGGTTTGCATCCCTGGTAACTAAAAACGTATCCTGCAGGATAAATTCTTTTCCCGAGAGGGTTACCGATTTATCAATATTCCACTCGCTAACAGATATTTGCAGCGATTTCAATGCTTCTTTGTCTTGGATAACCGCATCGACTGCCAGTTTGTACTCCGGCCCTATCCAAAGGTACTTAGCCGAATAACTTTCAAGTACCGGGATATCCGGCGATTCGTCAGCAACAAAAATAATCTTATCGGTACAAGCGCTCCAACCAAGAGCAAAAACAGTGATAAGTATGAATAATATTCTTTGCATAACCATTCCAGATTAATTTTTAACTATTAATTGATTGAGGTTCACCATCCCGGATTTTGTGTAATGGAACCTTTCAGGGTTTCGGCTTCGGGAATAGGATAAAGATACATATGTGCTTTGAAGACGCGGTCTTCTTTTTTTACAACGAGATAATCGAAAGTATTATCTTGACGTTTTGTTATCTGCATTGCCATCAGAGGTAGATTCTCGGTCTGTTCCGCAATCTTCCAACGGCGTACATCAAAGAAACGCCGTTCCTCGAAAGCGAGTTCCACGCGTCGTTCGTTACGGATACGCTCACGCATTTCGGCTTGTGTCAATCCGGGAGGCAATATTGGCATACTTACTCCGGCGCGTTGCCTGACTGCATCCACAGCCGATTTGGCATTCATTGCCATACCGCGCTTATCTTCCGGTCCATAAGCTTCGTTCATCGCTTCAGCAAAGTTGAGTAATACTTCGGCATACCTGAAAATAATCCATGAGTGGACACTTGCCTGATTTTGCGTCAGGTTCAGGTTTTCGTTGACGTATTTTTTGAGGTAGTAACCCGTGGTTGAAGCTTTCAATTTGTCTGTTCCGTCGATACCTCCAATCCAGCATTCGACATTGCGTCCTTTGAACGAGGAATTATTGACTATTATGGACATGGCAAGCCTGGGATCCCTTCCCTCATAAGGTTTTTGAGGGTCATAGCCCGAACCGGGCTGGTTGATATACTTGCCTGTACTTCGCATCTCATAGGCATCGACAAGATTCTGTGAAGGCGATGTAGTAGCCTGACCACCCTGGTCGTATCCTATCGGGTAGTTATATTTTTCGAAAGTATTTTCGTTCCATCGTTGCACGGCAAACAGCACTTCAGGATTACTATCCGAACCATTGCCGAGATTAAACAGACCGCGATAGTTATTATGCAGGGAGAATTTCCCCGATGCGATGATAGCATGTGCAGCTTCGGCAGCCCTACTCCATCGTTCCAGATCATTCGAAGGATTATGAAGAGGACTTGCCGCATACAGCAGCGCCTGGGCTTTAAGAGCCTGAGCTGCCGCTTTGGTAGCCCGTCCCCGCCATTTATTACCATCGAAATCTACCCATGTATCTCTCAGGAGAGGTATTATTTCATCGCACTCCGTAACTATAAAATCGATACAATCATCAAAATCATCCCTTGTTATTTTGAGAAGCGTTGCTTCATCGTCGATCACCTGCTTCATGATAGGGATGTCCCCGTAGCGTTTTGCCAGTTCAAAATGGTACAAAGCTCTCAAAAAGCGGGTTTCTGCCCTCAACCATTCTATATCCCTGACCTGATACCTGTAATTTTCGGCATTGGCAGTGATAGTCGTGTCGCGGAAGAGAATCGTCTTATAGTCAGCCGATCCTTCGAGAAAGAGATTGGCGCGACGAATGGCCGTGTAGAACGTACTCCAGCAATCATCAGGGTTCAAGGAAGAACTCCATGTCCCGGCATTGAAATGCTGGACAGAGGAATTGACGTCGGCATGATCGGCTTCATCGGATGCGGAAGCAAGCATGGCCGAGTTAATTCTATTGAAACCGAAATTGAACAAAGTAGCATACACTCCATAACCCGCGTTGCTCATCCGTGAATAATTGACAAAGACATCTTTTTCCTGGTATTTTGTCTCAATAGCAGTTTCCAGAAAATCGTTGCATCCCGCCAACAGACAAAGGGAAAACAGGAGTATTGAATATTGTAATATCTTCATAGAGTAATAATTTTGATTGTTGCTTAAAAATCTAAAGTTACACCAAGTGAAAAAGTCTTCAGTGTAGGATATCCGACGCTCAATGTTTCAGGATCAACGTCGGCGTCTAAATTGTCCAATGTGAGCAGGTTCAGCGCGCTCAGATATACTCTGAATTTTTCTATCCTGGCCTTTTGCACCGCTTTCCCCGCATAAGTCCATCCTATCTCGGCATTTCTCAGTCTCAGCAAGGAAATATTACGCACCCAAAAATCGGACGAACGATAATTGTTGGCATTCGCCTGCACACCAAGTCTCGGAGCGGCTGCACGGTCTGCTGTTTCGGGAGTCCATCGCCGCTCTGTTGTCCACTTTGATATGTTGTAATTGTTGATAAAAGGCCAAAACATGTAACCACTGAGATAGACGCTCCGATTTGTATTGCCGTCAAACAGGAGTTCCACATCAAAACCTTTCCACGAAGCGCCAAGATTGGCGGAATAAGAGATTTCAGGCACACTCGGTCGGCCTATAGCCACTTCGTCGTTTACATCAATGATACCGTCGTCATTCTGGTCTTTGTATTTGAGATCACCGGGACGAACGTTTGAAAAAGTCTGTACCGGACTGTTTTCGATATCCGTATTATCCCGGAAAAAACCTATTGCTTCCAGGCCGAACCGCTGACCCAACGGGCGTCCCTGCGTATATCTTGCCTGTTCCTTATGGGGCGTCTCATAACTTGCCACAATTTTGGTACGTGACATTGAACCGCCCAAACCGGCAAAATAGTTCACTTCGCCGATCTTATCGGTATACCTTGCAGAGACTTCAAAACCTTGATTACGGGTCTTACCTTTGTTCTGCATAGTAGAAAAATTGACTCCCGAAAAACTCGGCATCGTATTGGTAACATTGACAAGAATATCATACCTGTTTTCAAGGTAGAAATCGGCTGCCAGCGAGAGACGGTTATTGAGGAAAACGGCATCGACGCCTGCGTTATACACCAAGGCTTTCTCCCATGTAAACCGCGGATCAGCGAGTGCCAATTGTACCAATGCATCATAGTAAGTTATGCCTGTACCGAAGTAATAACCCTGGCTTGAAGCTGTTCCCCAATACTGGTTATAGGCGAAGCGTTCTGCTCCCTTATCGTTACCGAGGAGCCCTGCCGATCCCCTTATTTTAAGGAAATTGATGCGGTCTGCCTCAAGCATAAAATCTTCGTTCGATAAGACCCATCCAAGCGACAGAGCGGGGAAAAGTCCGAACCTGTGGCCTTTCCTATAGTTGTCCGTACCGCTGTAAGAAAATGATAATTCGGCAAGATACTTACGGTCGAAAGCATAGCTGAACCGCCCGAGCAGGTTTTGCTTGGCATAGACAGATTGTTCACCAAATGTCGAATAAGAATCCTGTTTATACATCACCAGCAGGTTAAGGTCATGACGATCAAAATTTTTCTCGTATTCAATACCGGCATGTATTCCCATCCTGTTTGTTTCCCCGTCATTACCGGTGGACACCACCAGATCTGTATCGGTACCCCTTCTGACATAATAGAGAGAGTCTTCACCTATTTGTGAAACAGTTTTTACCGGTTCATAATAAGCATAACTCTTGGTCTTATTATAACCGCTTTGATAATTACTGTTCAATGCGATACTTCCAAAGATGCCCAATCCTTCAGCAATAAAAGGCAATTTATATTTTGCCGTAACAATTCCCTGCACATTCCGCGAATGTCTTGAACCATAACCCTCTTCGAGCAGGCTACCTATAGGATTATCGGGATAATTGGCGGTTCCGGTAATTTGTCCGCCAGGGGTGCGTACGGGATAGAGATTGGGTGCATACGTAGCCATATGTTGCCAGAAAGTAGCGGTTCCGGTATTGGGGAACATGCGGTCTTCGAGGCGTCCGCCGAGATTAAGCGCAAAAGAGAGATTGGAGGATACGTCTATGTCGACGTTTGCACGGAAATTGATCCTTTGAAAGCTGATGTTGGAATTATTCTTTCCGTCGGTATGCGCATACAGGCCGTTGCTTCCCATATATCCCGCCATCACATAATAACGTGAAAAATTATTACCTCCTGAAAATGATAGCGTATAATCCTGCAAATCAGATGTTTTTGACAACGCTTCATCATACCAGTTCACATCGGGGTAATAATACGGGTCAGCGCCGCTCTGATACCCCTCCAGGTCTTTATCGGTATAAAGAGGTGACATGCCATCATTCTGCAATGCCTCATTATAGAGTCTTGCATAGTTGTAGGAGTTCTCGAATTGAGGCAGGTATGTTGGCGTTTGCAGGCCGTACCTTGCCTTAAAGGATATTTTCAGTTTTTTGTCAGTCTTACTACCCCTTTTGGTCGTAACGAGCAAAGCTCCGTTAGCGCCGCTGACACCATGTACTGCCAGTGCAGCAGCATCTTTGAGATATGTTACCGATTCTATTTCTTCGGCGGTCAGCTGATTAAAACCGTCAGTCTCAAATCCATCGACAAGTATAATAAACGAATTACTGCGCATTGAATGGGAACCGCGCAGATAAAGCGTAGCCTCGTCATAACCCGGCTCGCCATCGGTCTGAATGGTTGTCATACCGCTGAAGCGTCCGAAAAACGCATTACTCAAAGTCGCAACATGTGATTTGCGTAAGTCTCCACCGCTTACTTCCGATAATGACGAGGTAGTCCGCGTCCTGTCCTGCTGTCCGAAGCTGATGTTCAGCAAGGTACTGTCGGGATGCTCGGCATGCAGCCCTGTATTAATTATCAGAAAAATAATGAAAGCAGCCAGTCGGTTAATATTATTTTCTTTCATACGATTATTTTACTTTTTATATTTCGGTGTATGGAACCACAATGATTATTAAATCTTACCATCCGGGATTCTGTATTATATATCCCAGATCGACTTCTTGCTGCCTGAACGGATAGAGATACATTTTATCATCCCAGACGCGGCTCGAGATCTGTTCCAACTTATAAGTCGGTTCCGGTTTGGTGTCATACAATTTGAGGGTATAGATCTTGCCTTTCATCACCCCTTCTTCGCTTGCCGTCTTCCAGCGCCGCAGGTCGAAATAGCGATGCTGCTCAAATGCCAATTCAACGGCCCGTTCCCGACGGATGATCTTTCTCATCTCATCCTGATTTGTATATCTCACATCAGGCATATCCACCCTGCGCCGGACTTGGTTTACAGCCCATTCTATCTCCGTGGGGCTACCGTTTATCTCATTAAGCGCCTCGGCGTAGTTAAGGTAAAACTCAGCCAGACGGAACGTTATCCACCGCGGAGCCGGGCTGTTGGGAGTTACTCCTTTCACGAACTTACGCATGAAACCCACTCCACGTATATCCTTTAATTGTAGTGTATTCGTTTCATAAAAGTGGTATACCGTACCGGAGCCTCTTGACCACTCGGTACCGGACTGGAAAACAGAAGCCTGAAAACGCGGCTCCAGCTCGCCAAGTTTCCGCTGGTACTGCGAGTAGGGATATGCAACGCCCTCTGCTTCATCCCATACCTGGTCCGTACCGTCCTTTTTCTGATAAAACTTGGTAAAATTGAAGGTTATGGCATGATTCGACGGGTTGTTCTGGCCTTGCGGGATTATCTGTCCGGGCAACATGAACAGACAAAAATAACCACCTGCATTCTGCATTAATCCGGCACTTAATATCACCTCAGGACAAGTATGATTGATAAATATTTCTTCGTATCTATCCACCGGATTGTCAAAACCGTCGTACAACCGGCACCATCCGCTCTCATTGGAAGCCCAGTCGAGTACGGCTTTATTGGCTTGCGCAGCCAGTTGCCACCTGTTTGCGTCATACGACGGATAACCTATCAATTCACGAAGCACAGGATCGCTTACCGGCACGTATGGTTGACCGTCCGGATCGTTGAAAAGAGGACTTGCGGCATATAACAATACCCGGGCCTTCAAAGCCAGCGCAGCACCCTTGACAATACGTCCAAGATATTTTGTATCCTCATATACATTGGGCAGAAACTGGGTCGCTTCTTCACATTCAGAAACAATGAAATCTACAGTCTGAGCATATGTCGAACGAGGTATTTTTACGCCTTCCACATCATCGATCGAACTGACCGACAAAACACGATCCACGATTGATATGCCGCCAAGACGCTGCATAAGGTCAAAGTGCATTAAAGCCCTGAGAAACCGCGCTTCTGCTTTCATACTATTCTTTTCACTTTCCGGGAAAGGCGATCTGTCCACATTCTCAATAAAAATATTTGCATTACGGATACCCTGGTAGGTAATATGCGACATAAATTCCAACCCCCAGCTACCGGGATCGATTGTCGCCGCATTCCATGTTCCGGTGTGAAAATAGCGTGGTATGGCGGGATAGGTTCCCTCTACTTCAAGCTCGTCTGTAGCTACCGAAACAAGAGAACCGCTCGCACCGTAATGATAAAAACGAGGGTCGGTACTGCTCCAGAAATGATTGAATTCATAGATGGAAGCCGTACTATAAACATTCCACAGGAATTGTTCTGTCCGTATGGTCGAATTGAAAACGCTATCGACAGTAATATCGCTACTGATAGGTTTTTCCAAAAAATCTTCGCAGGAAAAAAATACTGTCGAAAAGATCAAACAACTGATTAATACTATATATTTCTTCATAGTAATGTTATATTAAAACTGAATATTTACTCCGGCATTGAATACCCGCATCGGCGGCATTACACGCCCGTATGATTCCCTTGCATCCGGGTCCATGGAATAACGGATCCCGGTCCACGTGATAAGGTTATTACCGCTCAAATAGAAACGTAAGGTCTGCAATCTGATCTTCTTCAGAAAAGAGGCAGGAAGCCGGTAACCTATCTCTAAATTCTTAAGCCTCACATACGATGCATCCTGCACCCAGAACCTTGATTTCTGATAGTTGTGTAAACCAAGCGTAGGCGAAAGCTCCAGCCGGGGATAAGATATTTTTTCACCTCTTTCGTATCTTCCCTGTTCCCATCGTTCCAACTGCCAGGTGTATGCCGCCCCCCAATCGCTGTCGAAAGGATATGCACCGGCATGTTTTGCAAAATAGATGGAGACATTGGCTGCGCCCTGAAACAATGCAGTCAAATCAAAACCTTTATACGATATACCAAACGAACCACTGTAATTAATTTCCGGAAAATCATTGTAACCTATGGGGCGCATATCCTCTTCCGTAATACGTTTGTCACCGTTCAAATCGCGATATTTCATATCACCCGGCTTTAAGCCGGCTCCTTCCCATTGCGAGATGGGCCGCTCCGGATCATCTATTTCTGCTTGCGTATTGTAAAATCCGTCGAATACCAATCCAAAATGTTGTCCCACCGACTGCCCTGTACGACGCATCCATTCATATCTACGGTTCGGTTCGTCCTGGAAAACGATGGTATTACGGGCAAATGAATAAAGACCTTTCACCCAATAATTGACAGCTTCAATTTTATCCCTGTATCCAACCTCCAGTTCATAACCGTAATTGTCGACTTTACCTATATTTGCAGGAGAGAGTTGGATAGCTACCAATTCGGGAATAGTAGACAAATTCCATAAGATATTATCACGTTTCTCCTCGAAGTAATCAACCGTGATACTCATTTTGTCGTTCAGTAATTTCATATCAAACCCTGCATTCCATTTTCTTGCACGCTCCCATGTAACGTTCGGACTACCCGGAAGTCCCTCCTTGTATTGTGAATAAGTGGCCTGATTAACACCCGGAATACCGAAGGTAGTACGCGCATTTCCGTCATTGGTCAATGTATAGGGTCCCTGAAGATAGAGATACCTGTTGCCACCTATCTTATCATTTCCTACTTCTCCGTACGAGCCGCGTAGCTTCAGGAAAGTAAGCACCTTGTTCTCAGGGACGAAAGATTCTTCAGTAACGATCCATCCAAGTGAAAATGCAGGGAAGAATCCAAACCGACTCCCTTCAGGGAAATTTTCCGAACCGTTATAGCCTGCGTTTATTTCTGCCAGGTATTTACTTTTGTAATCGTAGGTAACACGACCTACCAAACCGAGATACGCAGTCGGGAGCTTGTATTGCATATTCGGGTAATAGGCCTTTTGCATGGTACCAAGCAAAAGTCCGGCTATCTTGTGATCCTTTGCTATTGCCCCTTCATATTCAAGGGCAGCCTCACCGTACATCTTTCTCCATTTATTGGCGTCGGAAATGTTTTCGCTCAAGCCGTAATACGGACCGCTTTCGTCGTTCTTAAAAACCACAGGACGTCCGCTCTCCGGGTCTTTAACAACAGTGTACGTATCGAAATAACGCTGACGTCTGCTATACTTGTTGTAATACGAGTCATATGCACCCATAGCCCTGACTGAGAGACCTTTTAAAAATCTATCGAGTTTATATCTCAATGATATGTTCGTATTGATCGTATTGGAGTAGTTCTTTTCCTGTAAACCGTAACTACTTCCACTGGTGGGACCCGTTTCAACCCATGGATTAAACTCCAGTACCCCTTGGGGAAAACCGGACACTTCCGTAATGACCTTACCGTCCACAAAACCGGGACTTGACATAGGTGCGGTGCTTGTCGCCTTGTCAAATGCCGCCCATGCACCGCCGGTAGGATAAATGTTCTCAGTTACCTGATTTCCTAATTTTACTGACAACAACAAGTCTTTCGAAACGTCAAAGTCAAAATTCATACGCAGATTGTAACGGTCGTAGTTGTGTGCGGGCGAGAAACCGAAATCCTGTTCCGGTTTGTTGTATCCGCCGAACTGATTGAAATATCCCAAAGAGGCAAAATAACGCATACCTTCGGTGCCACCGCTTAAATTCATATTGTATGACTGCTGAAACGACAAAGGCCTTATCAACTCTTTAATCCAATCCTTATCGGGGTGAAAAATGGGGTCTTCCCCGCTTTGATAGATCCGTAAGTCTTCCTCCGAAAAAGTAGGAGTCCTACCCATATTACGCTCAGCCTCGTTCCTCAATATAGCATAATCATACGAGCGAAGCATTTCCGGCAATATCGATGGTTGCAGCGCCGCTGCATTCATCGTGGCACTGACTCTCGGCTTGCCTTCTTTCCCCGAACGGGTTGTTATCAAAATTACCCCGTTAGCGCCTCTGACCCCGAAAACAGCTGTTGCCGAGGCGTCTTTCAGTACGTTCAGTGTCTCAATTTCATTGGGATCAATATCGTTATAGGTCGTTCTTTCCACACCATCCACCAATATCAGGGGAGAAGCGCCGCCGGTATATAAAGTGCCGATACCGCGAATACGGATATTCGCCCTGTCGTTACCAAACTCACCCGATACCTGTACGGATTGCAAACCGGACGTGAGGCCTGTCAATGCATTACTTACACCGGCCACCGGCGCTTTTATCAAGTCTTCGTTCGAGACAGATGTAATAGCGCCCGTAGTCGTTATCTTACGCTGTGTGCCGTAACCTATCACTACCACTTCATCCAATGCGTGCGTATCTTCCTGTAGTGTGATGTCAAAAGTCGTTTTACCTTCAGTATTGATATCTTCCCCGAAATAACCTATGTAAGTTACCCGAATCTTTGCATCATTATTCACCCGAAGTGAAAAATTCCCGTCGATATCGGTAACCGTACCATTTGCAGTTCCTACTTCAACTATATTTGCCCCTATGATAGGTGTTCCTTTTTCGTCAACAACTGTGCCGGTTATCATTCTCCTTTGCTGCTGGCTGACGTGATCCTCATACTTAATAATATCTGTTTTGCTATATTGAGAATAACCTTTATTCGCCATTGAATAAAAAACAATGGAAAATAATAAAAGGGTAGTTATTCTCGCAGTCAATAAAAAATGCTTAACTGACTCCCTTTGTAGCCAATTATCTACCTCTTGAATCATATTTTTCATACATATATAATTGTTTTTGTTAAGATATTAAAAACAACAGTTCATTAGAATTTAACTTGCCCTATCCAGGATGGATAAAAGTCATTTCGTTCTATACTGAATTTATTAATAATCAGCATGGTATAATCCCATTTATAATAATAACGAAGTATTGGTATTGAAGTAAATTATTAGTTTAATGGAAAGAGACAATGGTTGAATGCTATCTGATCTATTCCATATTAAATCCTTTTTGGCAGAAACTATCTAATTACCTTCATCAGATCGTTTGGATCTATATTCCCACTCGGCTTAAAAGCGCCACTATTCATATACTGCATTAAACTGAATCTCAGTTGACGCGCTTCAGGCCGTGATGTTAAATCATTGACAAGATCTGCGCCGCTTACCACTATCCTACCCTTGCCTATTTGTGCCTCAAATAGTAAAGTCAGGCTTCTGTTGCTTACCCAGTCATCAATAATACGGACTATTGGTTTCACATCACTGGCCAAAGAATCTAATAGTACAGCGTCTGCATGGCTCATTGCATCCCACCATTGCCAATTCGAATGATATTCGGTAGGAAAATCTTTAAGAGCAGGATGTGAAGGATCACACAGAATTCCCAGCGTGTGGGGTTTCTGGTTTCCAGTCCAGGCCGTATTCCAGAATATACTTGAGAAACCGACCCCTATGTTTCCCCCCATTCCCGGAGACACCCTGCCTTTACCGAGACTGAGCAATACCTTTCCCCCATTCTGTAAATATTCCAAAGTGGATCTGTCAAGATTCTCCACAACTTTAATATCTGCCGATTCAATTTTTTGGTTTTCAGGATAAACCCAAATATCCCACGAGTTCTCGAATTTCTCTATATTTATTTTGAGATTCAATTTCCGGGGTTCATTTTTATTCCGGAAGTTATAGACTACCTCACCCAATTGAATGGCATTTCCGATAGGAATATCCTGTTGACCCAACGTTCCTTCTGAAATAATTTCACCATCCTCCACAAGTTGCCATTTCGGGCTGATTGCCTGGAAAGGTTTTTCCCCGAAGTGTGCCACTTCTATCTTTGCAGTCATTGTTTCACCTTCGGTAAAAATATGTTTTTCGAGTCGTGCCAATGGAACCGTAGTATTACAAAACCGGCTGTATTCTTCAGGGGAAATATAACCCTTCTCTTCCCAGAAAGGATCGAGAACACCTACCAACGCAGTGCCCTGACCCGGAAAATCATGCAGATCAAGCAGTTGAAAGCCGGCAAAACCAGGAGTACGGAGTGCCGCTTCAATATCAGCCTTGTAACATAACGATTGGAGTTTTCCGGAAGCCAATAAAAAACTATCGGCCAGATGCCCCATCTTATGGGTCTGCAGGCTTTCCTGAAAAATTTCAAAATTCCTGGGTTTCAATACCCCGGTGTATTTCTCAATTTCTTTAAAATTGGGATATACGCACCATTGGCCAATTTCATGGCTTACTACAGGAATTTTGTCTTTCGGCACTTTTTGTGACCAGTCATAATCAGTCCGCGGCGGTTCCGAATTAATGATACTGTTCAGTCCCTCTGCCCACCTTTGTATACGCGGCTCAGGAATATTATGGTAATCATTTACCTCTAATACAGGCCAACCGGCACCACTGGTATAAACACGACGATCATCCTTTTCTTTCCAATAGCTTACAAACTCCGCAAGGAATTCGTTGGATTTCGGTCCCCCGGGTTCATTTCCGTAAGCCATCATTACAAAGGAGGGGTGGTTGCCATAGTTTTTGACGATTCGCTCACTTTCATCCCAAACATATTGGTCTACAGGCAATCCACTTCCTAATTGAACGCTTTGGTTGGCCCAGGAAGAACATTCAACCTGAAGGTATACACCCATTTCGTCTGCCGCTTCAAAAGCAATTTCCGGCGGACACCATGAGTGAAATCGAATGTGATTCAAACCATGGGCTTGTATAGCCGTGTATATTTTCTTCCAATATTCAATGTCGGTAGACGGATAACCCGTCAGAGGGAAAATAGCGCACTCCAACGTCCCACGCAGAAAGACAGGCTGGCCGTTAATAGCAAAACGGGAACCATCCACCTTAAATTCACGTAACCCAAAATCAACTGAATAGGCATCCGTTTCATTCCCCGAATTCATCGTAAGAAAAAGTCTGTATACATTAGGATTGAATTCATCCCATAGCAGGGCGTCTTCTCCCATGTTATAAACCATCTCCACATCGTTCTTACCGGGAGAGATCTCAAACTTCCACGATTGTCCTTTTATTTTTTTACCATTCTTTTTAAGACGGGCGTCAGCCGAAAACTTTACAGTGTATGTTTCCGAAAGAAAATTATTCACTGTTGCCTTTACTTTCACAGTCTTATCTTCTACATTCGGGAAGACCTCTATATTATCAAATAAGATTTTTCCGGCTGCTTTCAGCGATATTTCCCCTACAATACCATTCCAATTCGATTGGGTATGATCGGATATACTATGCGAATTTTCTCC
>NZ_CALNAT010000156.1 GCF_937873925.1 uncultured Proteiniphilum sp.
ATTAAGCTGGAGATCATCGATAAGACAACTGAGAGGCCGTTCCCGGGTATCGCTTTTAGCCAGCACGATTTCTATCAGCGTATTAAAGCCGGTCTGCCGGTAGATATTTGTTACACCATCGAAGAGAACAGGCACGGCAGTAATTCCTTTACTCAACTTATCATCAGGGATATAAAGGAGTAAACAGCAAGGGGCGTTTGCTTATGCAATCGGATCTATTTCATAATATACTGCGCGAGAATTGGGGTTATTCCACCTTTCGGCCTCTGCAGGAGGAGATTATCCAGTCTGTGTGGGAGGGACGGGATACCTTGGGGCTGATGCCCACTGGCGGCGGTAAATCATTAACCTTTCAGGTACCGGTACTGGCCATGAAGGGAATTTGCCTGGTAGTGACACCCCTGATTGCATTGATGAAAGATCAGGTGGACAACCTTCGTGGGCGTGGTATCAAGGCAGCGGCTGTCTATTCAGGGATGACGCGTGATGAAGTCGTTACCACGCTTGAAAACTGTATTTTCGGGGATTATAAATTCCTCTATGTCTCCCCCGAACGACTCTCTTCCGAGATTTTTATTACAAAGCTACAGGCCATGGATGTCTGCCTGTTAGTGGTGGATGAGTCGCATTGTATCTCTCAATGGGGTTATGATTTCCGCCCCTCTTACCTGAAAATCGCCGAGATCCGCAAATTGTTAGAGGGGGTTCCCTTGCTCGCCCTCACTGCCACAGCCACCAAAGAGGTAGTAGATGATATCCAGGAGAGGTTGCTTTTCAAAGAGAAAAACGTATTCCGGGTAAGTTTTGAACGGGAGAACCTGTCGTATGTCGTGCGGACGGCAGAGAATAAAACGGGCGAATTGCTGCATATCCTTCAATCGGTACCCGGATCGGCTATCATTTATGCGAGAAGCCGGCAAAGGACCGCAGAGGTCGCCCATTCGCTCCGGAAAGCAGGCGTGTCTGCCGATTTTTTTCATGCCGGGCTCTCATACGAGGATAAGGTCTCCAGGCAAAACGCCTGGAAGGTGAATGAGTGCAGGGTAATGGTGGCCACCAATGCTTTCGGAATGGGTATCGATAAGCCCGATGTACGTACCGTTGTCCATATGGATCTTCCCAACTCGCTTGAAGAGTATTTTCAGGAAGCGGGTCGTGCAGGACGGGACGGAGAGCGTTCCTACGCCATTATCCTATATACGAAAGCCGATAGCGCCAAGTTGAAAAAGCGGATCACGGACTCGTTTCCCACCCGCGATTTTATACTGCGGGTCTATGAAGCGCTGGGGAATTATTACCAGATAGCCGTGGGAGCAGGGTATAATGATGTGTATGATTTCAATCTTCAGGAGTTCTGCCAGCCATACAAGCTCCCTTTTCTTCAAACCCACCATGCGCTGAAGATATTGGAACTGGCAGGCTATATTGAATATACGGAAGAGATAGATATGCGTTCCCGGATACGTTTTCTGATTTATCGGGACGAAATATATTCATTGCATCTGGAGAAAGAGATGGATGCCCTCTTACATTCTATCCTGCGTAATTATACCGGTGTTTTTTCAGACGATGTCTATATTGACGAGTCGCTGCTGGCGGTAAAGATCGGGAAAAGCCGCCGCGAGGTCTGCGAGATGCTTGTCGCCCTCTCCAGAGCGAAGTATATCCGCTATATACCACAAAAGAAAACGCCTTTTATTGTGTTTACCACTTCACGCGAAGAGACTCACTTCGTCTCGATCCCCCGTACAATTTATGAAGAACGAAAAAAGCGTTTCGAAAAGCGGATCTTTTCAATGGTCGATTACGCAGAAGCGACAGATGTGTGCCGTAGCAGGATGCTGCTGATCTACTTCGGAGAACTCTCTCCGGAAGATTGCGGCCACTGCGACGTTTGCCTGAAGAAGAGTACGACCGGCCTGCCGAACTACCTGTTCCGCCAGATCGGAAATAAGTTGAAAGATTTTTT
>NZ_CALNAT010000157.1 GCF_937873925.1 uncultured Proteiniphilum sp.
CAAAGATAAAGAATAAATTATCATTTATCCGCTTGTTGAGGGCGATTTTGTCGTCGAGAGAGGAGAGAATATTAGCAATAATTTTTTGTTCATGAAGTGATGGAAAATAGATATAGTAGTTCTCTAACACGTTCAATTGAACACGTTGTCGTCCAGAGCTACCAACCATAGATTTTATAGCTATTTGTCTTAGTTCAGGTGATATAGCCAAATAATAGATAAACTTGGAATCAGAATATCCTTTCTTCTCCCTAAGAACGATATATTCAGTAGAACCAAAAGCCGTTTCATCATCATTTAAACACGAAATATACGCCGTTTTACCATTTTCCAGACATGGAGTAATTCTTGCCATAATAGTATCCCCGTTTCTGAATTTTGCTCCTCCAGAATAAAAGTCGTATTCAAAATCGTATATATCCCTACTATATGGAATAATCTTATCCATAGAGATTTTACGATACTTGGTTTCTTTAAGCATCTTTTCAGTAGGATTGAATAGTACCATATCTTCTAGTTTTACTTTTTTCCACGCTTCCATAAATGAGAATTTAGCGGTGTAAATCGTTAATTTTTAATTCGCCCGACATCAATTTCGGCAAAAGAGAATCTCGCAATGCTGATAATTTTCGATTTTCAACCCTAATAGATATACAAGAATTTAAAACTGGAGTAAATAATTTATCTAATTTCTGCATCATTTTGTTATCTAGAATTAATACATCGGATTTCTCTAAGTCAGAACGTTTAATATGTCCCATTGTAACAGCTTTATCTTTTGCTATTCGAATAAATTTATCTAAATGTCTAAGAGTCCACAAATATGCAAACCATAGAGGATATTTATCGCTTGTTACTTTAAATAAATGCTGATTTAAGCCACATTTACCACCGCTCCAAATATCGACCAAAAGAGTTCCCGACCAAGAAAAAATCACATCTCCGTCATCTACAAGATAATCAGACTTGATTGTGGAAGAACATATATCGCTTGAACTATCACAAAATCCTTGTCCAAGTTCCTTTATTTTTAAAACAGGTATTCCTTTTTCATTTTCTTTTGGGCGAAATTTTTGCATAGCTAATCCATTTGTAAAACTTGCGATTTCCGTCAATGATACTATCTTGTATTTATTTGATTTACAGTGTATTTTATTGAAATGAAAATCAAATAAAGTACGCATCGAAATTTCTAAATTATCATTTATCGCTTGATTTTCAGAAAAATGAATGGAATATTTATATGTTGAGTTACAAGTCCACATAATCAGCTGATAAATTTACGGTGCGACAATTTTACATTGGTCTGATTAACCATGGCATAGTGCATGGTGGTGTCTATCTTGACATGCCCTAATAATCGTTGAACTTGTTCTACAGGCATTCCTTTATCAATTGCCATTGTAGCCAACGTTCGACGGAATTTATGAGGATGCACTCTGTTGATCTTAAGCTTCCTACCAATATTCCGGAGACGCATTTCTACACCGGAAATTTGCAATCGACTGTAAGGTTTAGCCAATGAAACAAACAGAGCCGGATTTTTGTCTTTCCGTGATTTGAGATATTGTTGTAAATGGATTTTTGTACGAGCATTGAAGTAAACCACTCGCTCCTTATTTCCTTTACCGAAAACGACACACTCCCGCTCCTGAAAATTAATATCGTTTCTGTTTAATTTAACAAGTTCGCCGACACGTATTCCTGTAGAGGACAATAGATCGATGATGGCCAAATCACGAATATGCTTACAATTATCGCGAAGCATCTCTAATGATTCATCGCTTAGCACTTCTTTAACCTGCGTCCCGGTTTTTACTTTGTGAATACGTCTGACAGGACTTTTCAGAATATAATCTTCTTCTTCCAACCACGCAAAAAAGGAAGAAAAGATACGACGTATATTGTCTATTGTGACTTTACTGGATTTGCGTTTACTTTGAAATACCGCTAAATAAGCCCGAATATCTTCTGTTGTATAATCGGCTACATTTTTAGGCATCCCGTTAAATAAATGGCGAATAGTTGATTCATAGTACTTAATCGTTTTTAGAGAGCAACCTTCGACTTGTTTCGCTGATAAGAAAATTTCAAGCAGTCTGGCATTTGACGCAAAATCTTCATGCACAGTTTCTCCATCCACCATTACTTCATATTTGCTAAGTATCTGTAATAATGAAGTGCTGAGTTGTGCAGTTTGCTCAAATGTTAAAACTCCAGACATCGCATTTTCAATTTCGTTGATCAGTTTTTCTTTCATATTTCTTCAATTTTAGAGTGATTATTTAAAACCGAAGAAATCAAGAATCTTTTATTATATAGTGAACCCAATACTCTTCAGTTGTTTTCGAATTTCATCTTCCAGTTCATGGGATTTTCCAAAGAGTTCGGATAATTCACTGGTAAGCCGTGTCATCTTTTCCTCGAATGGCTCTCCGTCATCTTCCGTGTCGGCAATCCCGACATAACGCCCGGGAGTAAGGATATAATCCTGCTTTGCAACATCATCCAAAGTGACAACGGCACAATATCCCTTTTCATTTTCCAATGTACCTTCATCAAAGGAAGTGAATGTATCAGCTATTTTTTGAATATTTCCTTTTTCTCCATTTTCTTTTTCATCAAAGTCGGAAAGTTCCCGGAGTTTACGGGTTACCATTGTCCCCATATTGCGGGCATCAACAAAAAGAATTTTTCCTTTCTGTTTTTTCTGACGATTCAAAAACCATAATGAAACCGGGATACCTGTCGTATAAAATAATTGAGATGGTAAGGCTACAATTCCTTCAATCAGGTCAGCTTTAATTATATTTTCACGAATTGTTCCCTCACCTCCAGTCTGCGAGGATAAAGAACCATTTGCCAATACCATTCCCATTTTACCTCTAGGCGATAAATGGTGAATCATATGTTGCATCCAGGCGAAGTTGGCGTTACCTGCGGGCGGTATTCCAAATTTCCAACGAACATCGTCTTGAAGTTTGTCTGCACCCCAGTCACTAAGGTTAAATGGCGGATTAGCCATTATGAAATCTGCTTTCAATGTTGGATGTTGATCATCAAAAAAAGTATCCGCATTAAATTTACCCAAATCGGCTTCAATTCCATGAATGGCTAAATTCATATGGGCCATCTTCCATGTAGTAGGGTTACTGTCTTGCCCAAAAACAGAAATATCATTTATATTCCCTTGATGATTCCTAATAAATTTCACTGACTGGACAAACATACCTCCCGAACCACATGCAGGATCATATACACGACCATTATAAGGTTTGAGAACTTCAACTAATGTTTGAACAATAGTAGGTGGAGTAAAGAACTCTCCAGCAAGTTTCCCTTCTGCTTCTGCAAATTTCGACAAACAATATTCATACGTCCGCCCCAATATATCTTTATTCCCATGCTCTTTCATTTGGATATTGGTGAATAAATCAACCACATTACCTAACCTTCTTTTATCCAATTCCGGACGAGCAAAGTTTTTGGGGAGTATTCCTTTCAGCCTGTTATTTTCTTTTTCAATTAAACGCATGGCGTTGTCAATTACAGTGCCTATTTCAGGAGTGTGGGCAGCTTCCGAAATTACACTCCACCTAGCTTCTGGGGGTACAAAGAAAATATTATACGACGTATATTCATCTTTATCTTCTTCAAAGTCGTCGCCTTCTTCTATTAATTCCTGATATCTTGCCTCAAAACGGTCTGAAATATATTTTAAGAATATTAACCCAAGTACAACTGATTTATATTCGGAAGCATCCAGATTACCTCTTAATAAATCTGCCGCTTTCCAGATCTCTTTCTCAAAGCCAATTTCTGCGGTATTGTTTTTCGCCATAACATTTTAATTATAATCTAATTAAATTATTTTTATTCTTCATTATTGAGAATTAAATCTTTTATATTCACCTACAGTATCTCCGTAATTTGATATAAAGTTTCCAATGGGAGCCAGATTCGATTATGAGCATTGCTGTTATACAATCTTAAAACTCTTGCCGAACTTCTCCACAAGCTAAGTTTGTTAATCCCCACATACGGGTTCCTACAAAGATAGTAAATCAATCCGTCCAAAGTTAGAAGTCAACTTTATTTTCTTTGATTATGTCAGTCAGTGTTCCAGAAATGGGACAATTTACTCTGTGGAAGCTTTCCATAACTCAGGAGACTCGATGAGAAGAAAAAACGATAATTTTGTCCTTGCCTTTTTGATTTATCAAAAAAGGAAGACCTTCGGAGTGCCCTCCGGGAGAACGGAGGGGTCAACATCTCGGACAGGGGGTCAGCATCACCGGAATATGCAAAGAGTACATTTTTCAACACTTTTGATAAAACTAATATTCTTTATTTCCACCTATTATTTTAAAAATATGCTCCATAAAAATCTATTTCGGATAATTTGATATGGACGAACATCTTAAAATAATATCATCTTGCTTTTGTCATTTTATTTTTTCATCATCAAAGTAAATCTTATAGTAATGTTTGTTTTTAGAACTATCAAAACCTTGTTCAATCAGAGGAAATTTTTTGTTTATAATAATTCTAACGCTATCATCAAGCATGATAACTTTGTTCATAGACTTATGTACTTTTTTTAATGCATCAGTTGATGTATTAAACTCTTCATACATTCTTATACCAGTATTTAGTTGATAGGCGTCTCTGAATTCATCAAATTTCTTTTTAAGAGATATATCGTTTAGTACAGTATTTTTAAAATCATGAATAGATAACGTGGCGTTTGCTGCAATATATGATTCTGTTTCATGCAGTTTTTCTATGCGTTCAGTATTGGTTAGAGAATTTTCAATTTCTTTTGTGTTCAAAATAAACTCCTTGCACATTTTCGAAAATTCTTCCGTCTGAAAATAAGCATCTTCAAATCGCTTAACATGCAGAAAACTATTGATCCAGTAATGAGCATCGTTGTTTTTTGAATTGTTCGCAACTAAAACCGTGTAACCATTTTCCTCATTATGATTCAGGATAAGACAACCCTTGTCTACCTTTTTTAAAGAAATTCCTTTTATAGAACTAATGTTGAAAGAATTTGCCGTATTTTTAACTGTAAGAAATGTTGATTTTTCTTCTGTTTTCAATAGAGCTAATGCATTGATTTTTTGGTTTTTCCATAGGATATTTTCCAAAGATACAAGATAGAAATCTCCTTTTTTTATTGAAGTATGCGTAGATCGTTCATATAGAATTCTTGCTAAGTCAATTGATTTTTGATAAAACTGTGCTTGATTATTGAATATACTCTTAATAGTCTCTTTAACGAGATTGGATGATAATGCTTCTTCTATTGTGAAGTGATATATTTCATTATCATAAAATGAATTTGATATTAATTTTAACAGGTCTTGTTCTATTTTCTCATGTGAGATCAGTTCTTCCGAAAATTTTATACCTTCTCCTATTGAGAAATTTCCTACCTGATGCATTACCAAGCTACTGATTGATATATTAGCTAGATCCATATTCATTATAACCCAGTTACGTAATTTGGGATTAATCCTTCGTTATCAAAAAAAGTAGCGACTGTATTAAAATAATCCAGTTCGCTGTTTCCTTCCCAGAATGTAGGGTGGGTATGTTCCAACATAAATATTTGGAAAGTTTTCTTTTCATTTTCTACTGTCCATTTTACAAAGTTATTCATTATGTAGAATACTTCATAAAGTTTATATTTGTCAGTATCATCTCTAGATGAATTATCGGTAAATAAATAGGGTTTACTAGGTTGGTCGATGAAAAGGAACGACGGAATAAGGCTGTTTGTATTGTTAATTAAATTGAACCTATGGAAACCTAAAAAATAAGCTATATGCAGAAACATGTAATTTGATTGACTGCCTATCGTTGCCTCTGTGAAAATAGTTCCTGGTTCTTTTATTTTTAAGATATATCTCTCTGGATCAAACTCTACAACATAATTATTAAATCTCCCCATTGTTGTAAATTGGTTGTATATATGCTGTATTTCTTTTTCAAGTTGATATTTGAGTTTGACAAGTGATTCTTCCATACTGGGGATTTTTGATATACGTTCCAATTCGGAAGCATACTGAAGCAATTGTCCTTCATCAGAAAATGGTTCAGCTAAATCTTTTTTAGCGTATTCAAGATCACTTTTTATTTTTCCTACTAGTATAAATATGTCAGAAAATTTTGAATAGTCATTTTTTACATGGGACCTATTCTTTATCTCCGTCTCTATTTTTGTTAATTCAATATTTAGGTTTTTGATTTTTATATAAACATCATTGTCGGGTTTGGGAGGCATGTTAACAACTGTTTTTATTTTGCTCAGTGATGTCTGGAGCGCATCTATAAAACGTACTGTTTCAATGGACTGAATTAATTCCTCTTTGTTTTCGTATAAGTATTCTATTGGTTTAAGAGAATCTTTAGTCTTTTGTAGGTTTTGTATATATGTATCATATTCCTCAATGCATTTTTTATAGTTTTCAATTTCTTTTTTTATTCTCCAACGTTCTTTTTGAAAAGCTTCCCTTTCTCTTATTATTTTTGAATTGTCAGCAAGCATTGTAAATCGATTTGATATATTATCTAAAACTTCTATAATATCTTCGTTCGACAGTTTGGTAATATCAGGAATAGTTGACTCTAAAAGACCTTTTTCAGATGCTTTTATATAGACGTTTTCAAGTTTTTTTCTATATTTTTCCTGTCTATCTTTAGCTGACTTTTTTTTCCTTTCCAATTTTTTTATCTCACTATTAAGGAATTCTATCCTTTTGCTGTTTTCAATATACATTGTATTGAGACCTAATGCAAAAGGTAATGATTCTTTCACGGTAATAGTATCGTGGAAATATGCCGGATCATAAAACTGCTCCTCTACAGTAATTATGTTTTCTGTAATAGTACTATATGGAAGAAAACTTCTGAAACTAATTTTTGTTTTACTTTTGTTTTTCTGTTCGTTAAGTGTAACAAGTTCATCAGTAATTCCCCATTCATTATTTAATAATTTTAGAAGAGGGATCAATTCTATATTTGGACTTGGCAGTTCGTTTGTGAAAGAACTCTCTTTTTTATAATAGAATTCGGGAGATACAATACCACTAGTTGGTGCTTTTCTGGCAATGGAGTGGTATGTTTCATTTAGAAAAAAACGTATTCCATACCATGAGATATTCTCATTTATAATGGTTTCAACAATTTTAGAATAAGATGCCAGTAGGCAATAATCTATGATGGATATGAAGCTACTCTTACCTTTTGTTGCCGTTCCTGTTATGACGTTTACTTTATTGGGTTCTAAATAGTAGCTTTTAGGCTCAAGACTTCCTTTAAACCATAATTTTATTTCTTCTATATAAAAGTTCATAATCTTATTCTAAAAAGTTCGTATAATTTTTCTGTTGGATATTTATTAGCCAAACTCATAAACAGTGGTATAGCTCTACAAATCTCACTGTATCTGCTTCCAAGGCTATTGGGATTAGGATAGGGGATATCTCTATTGAGATAAAACTTTTCTTTATTGAATGATGCAAACCCCAAATCTACAATGATTTTCAGGCTGTTTATTAAAATAGGTAACATTGCATAATAATAACCATTGTATTTCAGTAGATTTCCAGTTGTTCCTTTGAGGAATTGTTTCATGGTTTTGTAATTTGCTGAATTTAATGTGTCAATCGACAAATCATTTAGAAGAACAGAAACAATAACAGCAGCACGTGCCAAATCGATATCTGTTACTTCTCTTAATAGTCTGGTTATAACAAGAGAAACCAATGCTTCATTGTTATATATGTAAAAAAAACTATTCATACTCATTGTTTATATAATTTTTCCCATAAAAGATGCCACCCAATTTCCGGTATATTTGAAAGGGTATAAAAGAAACCGTTACTTAATATCGTATCAAGGTTCTGAGTGCGATAATAAATGTATTTGCTGCGAGTTTTTGTCAAACAATTAAAAGCCAAGGGCAATATATCATCATCTTTGGGCTGGAAAGATGAATCTCTGGCTTCTTTTAAATTAAGAGAATAATACGCTTCTTGAAATGAATTTAACCAATGCTGATAGGCATTTGCATACATTTTTTTATAGTCATCAGGTAAAAGAATATCTTCCCAATTTAGCATATGATTGTCCCAAGTTAATTTGCAATGATGTATGTTGATAATATCAGAGTCGGAGCGTATTGCTAAAATGTCGCTTAACTGGCGTATATATATTTCTTTTCTTAGGGAGTCGAAATCTAGTGATGTTTCTACCGGTATATCTCTGATAGGTAAATTTTCTCTGTCATAGGCCTCTTCAAAACAGTTTCTGTATTTCTGGTTAAACTCATCATATGATAGGGAAAAGTTTGTATTCCCAGTTATACTTGAAAATTTATCATCGTTTATGGAGGTGATAAGTAGTTTGTAAACATTCTGTAATGCCGAGGGATTAAATCTGCATATTAATTCTAATTTATTTTTGATCTTCTGTATTATATCATCATTTCCTGTTTCAATTTCTATATTTTTTAAGAATACTAATAACTTGCCTTTATTGAAAGTCCTAACAGTATTTATATACCCTTTTATCGAGTCGTCTTTTGTGATTTCATGAAGCTGGTTTAATACCTCTATAAAGTTTTCAATAGAGGCATTTCCATTCTTGATTTTTTTAAGTTTATCGTAAAATTGTATGTTTCCGGTCTCTTTGTTTGTAAATAGTACATAAGATATGGATTCTAATTCCTGTTTTATTTTTTTAGATTCTTTTATCCATTCAACCCAGTTCGCAAGAGTTTTCCAAAGATCAATGTCAAGGTTTGTAAGATTTGAAGGTGTTCCATCATTTTTCTTCTGAGTGGTATGTTTGACCTGTATTAATTTAAGTTTCCCTTCGAAAGATTCAATATGTATATCGTCTTTTATTTCGTATCCAACGGTTTCTCCTTTTTCTAAACTAAGTAATTTGTATACAAAAGAATAGAATTGATAGGTAAAGGCTGCATCACTTCCAGAAGCAGAATGTTTCTTCTCAAAATCATTCATAATACTGTATAAAAATTTAATTTATAAGCATTTATGCTGTATTTAATACAATCAATTAGGTCTAAAATATTTTGTTCTAATTCTATTAATAATCATGTATGTAGATATAATTGCAAATATAACTAATTATGATGAAACGCAAATTAAATTAACAAGAAGATAGAAGTAATAGAAATTGTAATTACCCCGAACCTTAGACAACATACACCAAATGCTTATGATACAAATTTGTAAATGATGTGATGAAATTTATCACTTAATGATGGAATTGAAAACTTTTTTCGAATAATATAAAGCTTTTTGTTTCCAGCGATAAACAAATAAGAAAGATAGGAGTGAGTAGGATATCAGGATAATCCAAATATGACAATTACTGGTGTTAAAAACAGCTACAATGAAGGAACCTATTACCAGTAGAAAATTTGCAACCATAAAATTTCGCGCAAAAATGTAAGAAACATAAAATTCAGTAATATTATCCTTGTCTATATCTTTCATTTCATTTGCTTTCTGAAAGGCTCTATATGACTCTTCTCTTGATAATATATTCTCATTTGGTAAACCGAGTTCATTCTTTATTTTCTCAAGCTTAGGGAGTCTATACCTTTTTTTCTTATTATTTAATAATAGCTCCGAAGGTCTTTTGCAGCCAAGTTCATACAAATAGAATTCAAAACAGCTAGATAATATATCATTTAAATATCCTAATATATAGAATATTAGAGGAATAAAAAAAATAAAAACTTCGCTAGGTATATTTTTTATTACGTCTATCAAATCGAGGTTGGTAATACAACCAGACAACCAACATAACAAAACCATCCCTAATACAATATAGAATCCGGGAATTATATTTTTTAAAATATCTTGAAATTTGTATTCCATGCTTAAAATGTTTTTTGTTCGTATTTAGGGGGAGTTGATTTAAATATCTCTTTTGAATCTCTTCCTTTTTGTGCTATATCCAGACTATTTACAGGTAAAGAGATAACCTGAGTTGTAAACAGTTTACTTCCTTCATGCTTATAGACATATCTTTTATGTAATTCATTGTAAGGTGAAAATCCGATACTTCCTCCATAGTGACCTGTATTACAGATAATAACATTGCAAAAAACCAACCGAGAAATTGCCTCGGCCAAAAAATAGAACGATTGAATATCCTTATTATATGCAATAATAAAAAGATGATGTATTCTCCCTTTATAAATAACAAAGCGTTCGATATCGAAAAAATCTGCACAAATAGCCACACCTATTTTTCCGTAATCACCTGCATTTAATATATATATATGAGGGCATGAGATGGAAGTATACCCTTTTTTTCTAAAAGCTTCTTCTTCGTCTTTAGAAAAAAAAGATTTACCAAAATAAAACTTTGAAACAGAACGAGCACTACTATTCTCTGGCCAGTTTTGAGGAATAACGACTACCGCTTTATTCTGTACGTATTTAGTTCCATTATACTCTTGTCTAACAAAATCTTTTCCTCCAATAATAACACATCCTAATGCTTTAGATAATTCAGAAATAGCTTTTTCATGATGTTCATCCAAAGAAAATTCTGGTAATAAAACAATTTTGGGTCGTTTACTAACAGGTAGTGCTCTAAAATTATAAAACCCTGATTTAATTTCATGCCAAATCCTATTTGATTCATCCTCATTCATTTGTAAATCAGAAGAAGATTTCGGCCAAGCTATTTCCGAATTGAGTGAAGTTTGGATCAAACCTATATTCATAAAACTATTCATTGTTGTCTTCTCTAAATGGATTGTTTTTATTTGATAACCAAATTAGACTAACAGGTATTAACTGCCTTGGGCTGTTGTCTTCCACCGAGATTCGATTCTGTCTAAGTATATTTAAAGTTTTAGTTATTTCCTCTGCTAACTTATCCAAAGAATGTATTATGGGCGGATCGTAGGTTATATCATTGACAGAAATATTACGGGAATTAAATAATAAAGTCTCTCGATTCCGTGCTGATAAGCATGACTGAATTATGAGTTGAGAAAAAGAAGATATTGCATTCTCTGTTAATTGTTTAGTTATCACTTTCGACCAAATTAAATTTCTATCTGATAAATTCCAAACCCACGGGAAAGAATTCTTTCTGCACAATAGCTGAATCATTATTATAGAAATACCATATAATGTAACGATATCTTTATCATAAAATATTGAATTTAAACTTGATGTCTGATAACGTTCATCTTTAATCTGTTCCTCTTTAGGACGAATTTCGAAAATAACCTCTCTCATTGCAGTTTCCAAGTCATTCCAAGTCTCTGGAAAGGGTTTAAATAAAGACGATGGTATTAAAAAATTCGCAGGATGTATGTAAATATCTGGACTTGAATCTTTATTTAATAAACTATTAATAGATATTACCTTCTGATCTCGAAATTCTCGTATTGCATCAATTATTTTTAGAGTGAAAGATAATGCAGTCCATTCACTTAATCTTAAATCATTTTGTTTTTCTTTGATGCCCTTTACTAAATGAATCCAATCAAATAATGTCTTTTTTTTCTCATTTTGTTTTAGGTTACTATACAGTTCTGGATGATTCTTTATTTTTTTCTGGAAGATATACCTTGTTTCATCTTTTTTAATGGTTTGATAATAATCAAAAAGCCAACCTTGAGAGTCTATAATCGACGGTAAAATTATATCAAAATTTACATTATTAATGTTGAGTGAATTTACTATATCCTCAGAGGGAAAAGGCGTTACTAAAGGCTTTATCTCTTCTACCTCTTCCACATTAGCATATGATAATAATTTAGGCCAAAAGTCATAAGGAGTTTCTTGCTCAAATGTATGGGTATTATTGAAAATCCAAAAAAGCCAAGTGTTTATATTGTTTAAACTCTGTACTTTTATCCATTTTATAGGTTCATCTGTCCAATCAAGAAAATTATTTATCTTGAAATGTTCCGGATTATTATCCTTTAAAATAAATTGGATGCTTCCTAAAGCAACTTTAAATTGAATAAAAATAGACTTATAGTTATCTCTCTTATCATAATCCTCTTTTTCTAAAATCATGGTAACAAATGTTTCACTGCATACATGATTTAGAAAATCCATATGTTTATGATAATCAGATGAAGTCATTTTATTTATCAATATTAATCTAATTGATTTCCACATTAGTTCGATTATGAGAGCTAGATACATATAATATATGAATGCAGAAGAAAGTTTGTGTATTTTATTCTCCTCTTCCAGCTCACCAATTAAATTCCATATATCATTATATTTATAAAAGCCTTCATTATAACAGAACTGTATAAGTCTGATCCATAGACGAACCTTTTGATGGTTCTCTTTAATGGCCTTTTTTATCAGATTGTAAACTTGAACATTTAAACTCTTTTTATCAGAATCAATTTTATCCAATATAAATTTTATATGCTCTAAAGATTTCAGATATTTATAAGGAATAGTTTCTTTCATAAACGAAGATATGATTGGTAAATCATCAATAAGCAGTTTAACTTTTTGTACAGTAAGGGACTTATTGAAAACTTGCTCTATTCCAGCTTTACATTTCTGAGCTATGAGAATGGAGTCTGGGTCTTTCTTTTTTGATTTGAACCATTTATCAATATCTTCTTTTAATCTTTTTAGCTTAATCTTTTCGTTATAAATTTCATGGAAATCATATTCCTTACGAGAAACTGTTTTACTTAACATGGTAGCTGCAAAGGATATTCTAGTTTCTTTTTTTACTTCTTGATCCGGAAAGTCAGTAATTAACAAGTGTTTCAGATCCGAAATCAACTGTCCTAATTCATCGTTTGATAATAAATCTAATTCCATTTTGGAGATTGCTGAAACTTTTGCTAGTGTCTGCGTCATCAATGGAGAAGGATATTGAGGGTCGAGAGAACAACTTTCTTTTGCCAACTCATAATTTTTTTGATTATTTTTATCCTCTATATTTTCATCTATCAAAAAGTTAGACAAAGCTTTTGGTTCGGTTTTGTCATGTCCTATAGATGCACCTACGCCAGATTGAGTTAATATTTTTTGATATTCTCTTATCCATTCAATAAGTTTATCAAAATCAGTAGAAAGGACTACATGGTCATCCACAAATCTAAAATGAGCGACTTTTTTGTTTTCTATTAATTGTCGGCTGATCTCTCTGTCTATATCCAATAATGCTACATTGGCTAAAAAACCGGCTGTCAAAAGGCCAGTTGGCAATCCTTCAAAATCTTCAGGATGGGATAGGTCAATGGCCTCTAACTCTTCTTTATCCCATGGCCTGTATTCAATTTTAAAATTAAAAAGTGAACATATTAATCTGAATAATTCTGGAGAATTACTGGACGTAATCTTCAATACAGACAGAACTTTATCCCTTATTTTTGTTCGCTTGAGATATGGATAAAATTTTTTAAAATCCAGACTAGCCCAATAAATGGAATTTACTTTCTTATGAGAGAAATATCCATCTATCAAATAGGGTAGTTGTTCAGAAGACTCTACTTTCAAATTATCATCAATAGTTTTTTGAACTTCGAAATCATTCTCGTCTTTATTCTCATTTTTCTTATTTACTATATCGGGATCAGCTATAACTTTTAAAGTCGCAGTTATGTGCTTTCTAAACAATGGCCAACTTTGTTTCCATTTTCTAAATATATATCCACTTGAATTACGATAATTTCCTACTACAATTTGTCGTTCCTCTTCAACAATGTCATACCATGCAGGTCTATAAAGCCTGTTCCCATAACTCCATGTTGGCATTTGTTTATCTAATATTGGACCTATAACGTTACTTACAGCCAACCAAAGAACCTGATCCCTAACAGATATATAGAAAGCTTGTCTCGCTTTTGCTTTATTTTCCTTGCTATCGTATCCTTTAGGAAATGGGGCTATTTGCAAATCAGTCATCTTGAACCTCTGCTCTCTTACTTCTTCAATTAATGATTTAATTTCAGAGTCTAGATTTGCTTCAAATTGGCATAATTGATAATCGCAATACCAAATATCGCCTACAGAGAATGCTTTTTTAGCTTTTTTCCACGCCCATAACAGATTATCTTGGGTTAGTATAAGATCAATCAGATTTTCCATTTTTAAAATCAATATAGAATACCTCCTAGTTATATAGTATTCGCTGAAATCTTTATAACTAGGAGGTATTCTACTGATTTCGAAATCTTTATTTATTTTATCGAAACTCTTCCTCATTTTTGAAATGAGATTATCCGCAGCTGAGTCATTATCAGGAATTAGCTTTATGCGATATGGCCTGAGGTAGGTAGCATATATATCTTTATAAGTTGTTACACTGGGAATAGCTACTGCATTAAAACCAAGAGAGAGGGCAGATAGACAGTCAGTTACACCCTCACAAATATAAATAATATCTCCTGTTTTTAATTTATTTAATATTGGTATATTATACATAGGAGTACTGATTCCTATAAGGTTAGCAAATCTCTCACTCTTTTTTTTCCATTCAGTGGCTCTTGCTTGTATTTGAATAATTCTGCCTTCTTTATTATAATAAGGAAAAATAATAGGTTTACAATACCATGCTGGTCCACATTTACTAAAACCGCATTTCGTTAATTCTTCTTCTCCCCATCTCCTTATTGCCTTTGCTTTAAGTTTATAAAAATTATCAATTGATTTTATATTTAGACTTTCTACGACAGTTTCCGACAACATCCTTTCATTATATAAAATCTTTTTTGCATGTTCTGTTAAAGTAGTATTGTCAATTATCCATTCAAATATATCGGAGTTTACCTTAACCTTAATTTCTTTAGAATAAGTCTTTTTATTTACTTTTATTGGAGGGGATGGTAGGAAAAAATTATTACGTCCTGAATGTGAACTTTGAATATTGTATGCATTACAAAGCCAATCACATGCTCCCTTAAAATCCAAATCACGCTCTTCTTTTACTAACTCTATAACATCCCCGCCTTTTCCACAAGAAAAACATTTCCAACGATTAGTTTTCGGATTGAATTTCAGGCTTGGATTTCTGTCTTCATGGGATTTTGATACACATCTGATACTTTGTCTGTAAGATGTTACATTCAGTCCTAATTTATTAGCAACATCTTTAATATCCAAAGATTTTAATCTTTCAACAAAATCAGATTTCATATTACTTATATTGGCTTGTGGCGAGATTAGTTTTATTGCTTAGATTCTTCGATCGGCTCTTGAATTCTTTCAAAGTATTTTCTAATGCTAAAATAAACTTGTGAGCACGAAGAACGTAGCTTTGTTTCCGTTTTCTACATGCAAAATATATCTTTTACGAATTTAGCAAATGTATTTTTCAACCTATTTCATTGAGGATGCTTTGATATTTTCAATAATTTAGGTAAGATTTTTCGAACCTGCTTGAAAGAAAACTTACAGAATCTTATTTCTTCTCCTTCAACAACTTTTCCAGAAGAGCGCTTTTTTCTTTCTCCAGTTCGAGTATCCGTTCGTATAGGGCAGTTCTCTCTTTACTTAGTTCGAGAATTTGCTCAATTGGATTATATGTCCAGTAATTATTTCTTTTCTCCCAACAACTTTTCTAATAACACGATCTTTTCTTGTTCCTTTTCCAATAATCTTTCAAAAAGTTCAGCGATCTTATCTATTGGGTTATTTATAATATTATCTCCGGCAATATAATTATAGGCAGAACCCGAATTATTGTCAAGCCTGTTGTTCTCAATAATAACCGTAACCGGATCCTCTTCCAGTTCCTTGATCAGTTCCGGGGCTACGTTTAGGGCTTTGGCAAATTTGTCAATCACCTCATCTTCCAGCACTTTTTTCTGTTCGCAATTGGAAACCCGCGCTTGGGTGGTTCCCATCATATCGGCCAGGACTTCCTGCTTGATCCCTAATGCATGGCGGAAACGCTTTACGGCATGCCCGTGATGTGTGTTTTTTAAAGTCTGTTCTTTCGTTTCCATTGTTTTAATTTATTTTTCCGTGTTATATGGCAAAAATAGTGATTTTCGGTGATATACTTATAATTATATCCGGAAATTGCATAATTATACGCCGATTTTGTTTGGTTATTCACAAAAAATCTTTTTTTCTTTGTCATTGTATTACTTTTTTTAAGAATAGTTTTTTTCTTGTTCACTATGTAATCGGCTTATAATAATCTGATTGCCTGTGTAGGAAATTGAATCTGATAGAGAGCGAATCTCTTAATTGTGTAAATATTAAGTGAAAAATCACCAATCTGTTAAAAATTACCCTATGGATCCATAACAAACTAAAATGAATTATTATCTTTGTATCGTTAAACTACGGTACGAAGTAATATAGCGCTTTTTTTGATCTCCATAACGAATCAGCAAAATTCTAAGCAAAAGGTCAAAAAAATGGAAGCGCCCTTAGCAATAAGGGCGTGGACATTGTCATATTCTTTTGCGATGGCTTATTGCTGAGCCAGTTATGGGGAATAGCGACAATCGTCCGCGCCTCTTTTTTATATCCCTGCATATACATCAGAGCCACATCGAATAAGACGTTAGATGCCTGATTACCGGGAGTCTTATTCCTTCATCAACAGAATATCTATTTATTCTTCGCCCGTACGATTGTCTAATACCGCACCGGGTTTCAGTTACCTGCAAACTCTTTCCTCTCTCAGCCGGCCTTCGCCGGAAATACCCGTTTCATTCAAGTTTTGCAAGTTATTAGTCCGCCTATAGAAATGAGATTGGGAAATGACAAACCTGCGAAATTACAACATTTAATTTTTCAATAAACACCGACAAGCCATTTGCCGCTGTAGCGGATCAATTTTATTGTCGGTCTGTAAAATAAACAGATACACCATGATTTTAAAAGATAGATCTGATTATCCTGAAAGTTGCCTGTCGTTGTTAGCCGTCTTACGGGATAAATGCAGACGACATAAAGATGAATACATTGGGAAAATTATGTCGTTATTGCCCTTCTTATGGGGTAGATGCACACGGTACCGGTTGCTGTTCCTGCTGTTGGCAGGTTCCTTTCTTTTCATAAACTCTACTTACGCGCAAACGGTCACCGTCACCGGGCGGGTTACCGAATCCACAGGTAACCCGCTGCCGGGTGTGAGCATCGTAGTCAAAGGAACGTACTCCACCGGTACGACCACCGGAGAGGACGGACGCTATACATTGGCCAGGGTGCCGTCGGATGCGGTACTTTCCTTTTCCTTTGTCGGTTTTAAAACAGAGGAGATTCCTGTAAACGGAAGAACACGGATAGATGTGCAATTGCAGGAAGATGTTACCGCACTGTCGGAAGTGGTCGTGAATGCCGGGTATTACACGGTAAAGGACCAGCTCCGTACCGGCAGCATTGCCAGGGTAACGGCCAAAGAGATCGAAAACCAGCCGGTGAACAATGCAATTTCGGCCATTCAGGGACGTGTAGCCGGGGTAAGCATCACCCAGGGCACGGGTGTAGCTGGGGGTGGTTATAATATCCAGATCCGCGGGACGAATAGTTTAAGGAGGGCCGGCAATTACCCCATGTACATTATCGACGGTGTGCCGGTAAGTACCGATACCCCTTCGTCCTTCTCCGGCGCGATTCTGCCTTATACGGAAATAAACCCGCTGAATGCCATCAATCCCAACGATATTGAAAGTATAGAGATTTTAAAGGATGCCGATGCCACGGCTATTTACGGTTCACGTGGCGCTAACGGGGTTATCCTGGTCACTACCAGAAAAGGAAAGCCAGGCAGCAAAACCGGCTTCAGTGTAAATACCGGCTATGGGTTCAGCCGGGTAGCGGGCAAAATGGAAATGATGAATACGGAGCAGTACCTGGACATGCGCCGGCAGGCGTACACCAACGACGGCATTGCCAATTATCCGGCCAATGCCTATGACGTCAACGGTACCTGGGACCAGGAACGGTACACTGACTGGCAGGAGAAGCTGATTGGCGGGACAGCCGTCAACTCCGCCGTGCAGCTTTCGGTCAGCGGGGGGAACGGGCATACCAGCTTCCTCATAAGTGGCAGCCATAACGGGCAGACCACTGTATTCGCCAAAGATTTCAGGTATAAAACCAATAACCTCTCCGGCAGCCTGAACCACCGTTCCAGTGACAACCGGTTTACTTTCAGCGCTTCCGGGTTGTTTTCAGACCAATCCAATAATTTGATTGAAAGTGATATAACCAGCGAAAGCCTCCGGCTCAGTCCCAATGCCCCTGCATTATACATGGACGACGGCAGCCTGAACTGGGAAAATAACACCTTCACCAATCCCCTGGCGGCTTATGAAAGCACGTATTCCAACCAGAGCAGAACGCTGAATGTCAATATTAACCTGGGATATGAACTGCTTCCTTCCCTACATATAAAATTTAACGGGGGCATCAATCACCAGGTTTTTGAAGAACTGTCGTTATATCCGAATACCGTGTATAATCCTTCCTACGGGATCACCCCGGCCAATTCCATGGCTTATAAAAATCACAACCAGCGGTTTTCGTATCTTTTAGAGCCCCAGTTGAACTACAAACACAGGTTTAAGGATCATGAAATAGATATCCTGCTGGGGAGTACCTACCAGGAAACGGAAAATACAGCGTTGAATGTGATGGGGTACGGGTTTGAAAGCAATGCCCTGATCACAAATCTGGCAGCCGCAGGCAATGTTTCGGTTAATAGTGACACAGGCTCCGAATACAAGTATGCCGCGGTTTTTGGGAGGGTCAATTATCAATACAAAAACAAGTATATCCTTAACCTTACCGGGCGTCGTGACGGCTCCAGCCGATTCGGACCTGATAACCGTTTTGCAAATTTCGGGGCCATTGGAGTTGCATGGCTGTTCAGTGAGGAAAATTTCCTGGCAGACAACCCGTGGTTCAGCTTCGGGAAACTCCGGGCCAGCCATGGGGTTACAGGCAGCGACCTGATCGGGGATTACCAGTACCTGGATACTTATACGGTCAGCAGTATAATTTATGGTGACGGTACAACCCTTTATCCTTCCAGGCTGCACAACCCTTATTTTAGCTGGGAAAAGACAACGAAGCTGGAAATAGCCCTGGAGCTGGGTCTCTTGGATGACCGGTTATACCTTACCACCGCCTGGTTCCGCAACCGTTCGGGCAACCAGCTGGTGGGTATTCCGCTGCCCGGCACCACGGGCTTCAGCAGTATACAGGCCAACCTTCCCGCCACGGTAGAAAACAAGGGGCTGGAACTGGAGTTGAATACCATCCCTGTGAAAACCGGCCAATTCCGATGGAACAGCAATGTGAACATCAGCTTTCCCAAAAACAAGCTGGTAGCGTTTCCCGGCCTGGAAGGCTCCACATACGCCAACCAATATGTGGTGGGCTACCCGGTCTCTATCACAAAGGTCTACAATTACGAGGGCATCGACCCGGAAACCGGCCTCTATACCTTTACCGACTATAACGAAGATGGGAGGATCTCATCCCCGGAAGATAACCGGGTGATTGAAGAAGTAGGTGTGAAATGGTTTGGCGGCTGGTTTAACCAATTGTCTTACAAACAATGGGAGTGTTCCTTCCTATTCCAGTTTGTCAATCAAAGGCAAAAGAACTACAACGCTTTAATGGCTAACCCCGGCACCAGGTTCAACCAGCCGGCAGAGGTGTTGGATGTATGGTCGGAAAGCAATCCTGATGGACGGTACATGCCTTATTCCACAGGCGCTAATCCACTGAAAAACCAATTGCTGGGGTATTTCAGGAACAGTACGGCTGTCATCGGCGACGCGTCTTTTATCCGGTTAAAGAACGTACAGCTCAGCTACCGGTTGTCGGTAAACAAATATATACAGGATGTGCGGTTTTATGCTCAGGGGCAGAACCTTCTAACCCTGACCGATTATTTTGGCCTGGACCCCGAGTTTACCCTAACGGGCTATTTGCCGCCTTTGAAAACATGGGCCTTTGGTGTTCAAATCAACTTTTAAATTATAGATTATGAAAAAGATACATATGTTGCTTTACCTCGGGTTACTGCTCCCGGTAGCCTGTGAAAAGTTGGTAGAAACGGATTATCCTGCCAACCAGATAGGAACCGTACAGGTCTTTGAAGACCTTAAAACTGCCAATGCCACCCTGGGAGGATTATATGCCGGTTTACGGGACCAGTCTGTTTTATCGGGAACCTATTACGGTACAGGTTCCTTGTTAGGGGCTTACACCGATGACCTGGATTCCTATTATAATGACCAGAACGGTTTAATGGACATTTACCAAAATCAACAGCAGGAAACCAATACTATAATAACCAGTCTTTGGAAGACGGCTTACCAGCAAATTTATTACGCTAATTCCACCATCTACGGGGCAGAACATTCAACGGCCTTGTCAGGTGCTGATAAAAGCCGTATCAAGGGGGAAGCCCTGCTGGTCCGTTCACTGATTTACTTTTACCTGCAACAGCTTTTTGATGATATTCCCTATACCTCCAGTCTGGATTATGAGCATAACCGCCGCTTAAGCAAAACAGGGGCCGTCGCATTGCTGGAGCAGTTGGAGGTGGACCTGACGGAGGCCGTAGCGCAGTTAACGGACGAGTACCGGGACCCGGAGCGGATCTATCCCAACCGGAAGGTGGCGCAACTGCTGTTGGCCCGTATTCATTTACTCCGGGGAGAATGGCCGTTGGCAGAGCAAATGGCAGGCACAGTTCTGCAATCACCCCTATACCAATTCCAGCCTGATATCAATAAAGTGTTCCTCAAATCGGGCAAGCATATCCTCTGGCAGCTAAAGCCGGAGAAAGAGGGTGATGCCACCGAGGAAGCAATGTTTTATCACTTTGCTTCCTCGGCACCCAATTCGTATGTCCTTTCTCAAGACCTGGTCAATACTTTTGGTGGGGAGGATTTGAGAAAACAGGCATGGATGGCCGAAGTGACCTTTAATAGTGATACATGGTACAGGCCCTACAAATACAAAAACCGCTCAAATAACTCCACCGAGTACTCTGTAGTCTTTCGCCTTGAGGAAGCCTTTTTTATCATGGCCGAAGCATTGGCCAAGCAAAACCGGTTCGACGAAGCGTTACCTTACCTCAACGCTACCCGTGAGCGGGCCGGGTTGACCGCATTTACTTCGTTATCGGGGGATGATTTTACCAGGGAGCTTTTGGCAGAAAAGAGGCGTGAGTTTTTCACGGAGTTCGGGCATCGGTTCATTGACCTGAAGCGCTGGGGCCGGCTGGGTGAATTAAGTGCGGCAAAACCCAACTGGGAGGGTTATAAGAGCAGATGGCCGTTGCCACAAAGCGAGCTACTTTTAAATTCCAATTTATATCCGCAAAGTTCGGGTTACTAATATGAGGTTCTTATTTTTCTTGCTATTCCTGTGCCTGCTGCTGCCAGCAGGACAGGAGTCGGCTGCCCAAAACAAACACGACAGCCTGAATGGAATCTTTTCCGAAAGATTCCACAATATAACGGGTCCTCAAATGACCGGAGACGGTAACTGGCTGGCGTTGCGTAAAAGAAGCTGGCTGCCTGCATGGAAGAAGAGTGACCTGGCTAAAGATACCGTCATATTATTTGATTTGCAAAATCCGGAGGAATTTAAAATCGCAGGATACATGCAAAACGTCCGGAGTATGGCTTTTGCAGGGACTGAACATTTGTTTTTATCAAATGATCGGCAAACAGGGTTGCTTAACCTGAATGAACAAACGAACATTTACTTTGAGGGGGTAAAGAACATACAGGCACTAAATAATAAAAAGCAATTCCTTCTGCATTACGGCAAAGAAAAAAAGAACAGGTTGGAATTGTGTGATGAAAACGGGAATCTTTTAAATGCCGTAAATAATGTGAGCCGGTTTTACACAACCGATACCGATCATGTCTATGTTATTGCAGAGGTCATGGAAAAAGAGTTTAATGTTATCATTTTAACCGATCAAAAAAAGGAAAAGGTGTATGAGTCCCCTCAAGAGATCGAACGGCTGGATATTGACCCCTCGGAAAGAGGCTTGATGGTTTTCAAGAAAAATCCTGACGGATTTTCCCGGGAGGTGTTGTACCTGGATTTAGAGAATAATACTTCTTATCCTTTAAAAGAGGTATTGCCCATTATCTTTCATAGAGGATCTACGGAACGGATACAGGAAGGACACTCCTATTTTCTGGAAGTATTGATTGAAAATGAGGAACCTGATGGTGCGGTTGCAGATATCTGGTATGGTACCGATAACCAACCCGGAGAGAAATTTTATCCGTACACAGAAACATTAACCTATGTATGGGAACCCGGTAAACATTTGATCCGGCAAATTGGTGACGATCATTTGACAACCAATATCAATGTAGGCAATGACCGGTATTTTTTGTGTTTTGACCCCTGTCATTTGCAAGACTATGAGGCCGAAAGCCCCCTGTTGCAGTTGTATGTATATGACAGAGTCCAGGACCGGTATTCAATTCTGGACACTATTGTTCCGGAGCTGTACCTGTCCGGGGACGGCGAGTATGCACTATCTCCCGGGGATAAGGGATGGTACCTGTATCATATTCCGTCAGGGCATAAAAAACTTATTCACGGGAAAGGTCTCGATACGCCCTGGTTTGCCAATGATGGCAAAGTGGTATTGTTTGAGGGAAGAGGTGCATTGTGGAAGTATGAAATAAAAAGCGGCACGCTTGCTGAAGTCGCCATTTTCGAGGGATACCAAGCCAGTATCGTAAATGGAGAAACAGTTGATATCGGCACCAATAAGGGCAGGTTTAGCAAAAAACAGGTGGATTTACAGCGTCCCCTCGTGATTAAGTTATACGATCCCCTGAAAAATGTAACCTCTTATAGCTTGTGGAACAAGGGAAAATCACAGACGATCATACAGCCAACCACCAAACATATACAATCCCTGAGTTACAGCAAATCTTTTGATTGTTTTTCCTGGATGGAAGAGGACTACAACCTGCCACCCCGCCTGGTTTATAAAAAGATGGGTAGCAAGGAACAGGTCTTGTATCAAAGCAATATACAGGACAAGGCCATCTTATCATTAAAACAGGAAATCGTCTCCTATACGAACAGTGACGGGATCCCGCTCAACGGAATCTTGTATTATCCGCTGGATTATAATCCCTCAGGTAAATACCCGATGGTGGTACATATCTATGAAAGGCAACGGCACCTAACCAACAGATATCCCTATCCGTCGTATTATGATGGCCTGGGATTTAATATACGTTTACTTTTGGAAAACGGGTATTTTGTGTATCTGCCCGATATTTTGATACAGGGTAAAAATGGTCCCGGAATAGATGCGCTGGATTGTGTGAATAACGCACTGGATGCTTTAGCCGGCAACCCGTTGATCAACAAGAACAAGATAGGGCTGATCGGACACTCGTTCGGCGGTTACGAAGCGGATTTCATTGCTACACGCTCAACCCGTTTTGCCGCTTATGTCTCCGGATCCGGACACAGCGATATCCTTTGGGCTTATCACTCCTTTAATTATAATTTCCTTTTTCCTGATTATATACGGATAGAAGCCAATATGTACAAAATGGGCGTGCCTTTTTCCCGTAATAAAGCTTTGTATTTGAACAACAACCCGGTTTATCATGCGGAAAAAGTGAATGCCCCGGTATTGTTATGGGCGGGAGAGGAAGACCAGAATGTTACCAGTGACCATGGCATGGCTTTTTACAATGCCCTGCGCAGAAACAAAAAAGATGTGATCGCTTTGTTTTATAAAGGCGAAGGACATAGCTTGCTACAGCAACAGTCGCAATTTGACCTGACTTCCAGGATACTGGACTGGTTTGATTATTTCTTAAAGGGAGATCCGGATATCGGATGGATCAGTAAAGGAATAAAAAATAAGGGTGGTAAATAGGGCTGTCTGTGGAACCGTAGGTACGGACGGTGGTGTGTTAGGTCGGGAAATAAAGTAGGAGGAAAGTGCTTTATTTTCCTCCTACTCGTTATCTGAGGCTGTTTTCAAATATTAAATTCTCCCAGAGTTAAATTTACTCCTGATACAGCCTCTCTTCCTCTAATGCGATGCAGGTTCGTACAGTTGTTGATTTCCACATAGAGTACCGCTTATTCTGTTATGTAAGCTATATGTAACTGATGTGGATGGGTCAGTCCATGTACAAATATCACCCGGAATGGTGGAACACTGCTTCGTTGCAATACATTCTTCGGTCACCGAGTCAAACCGGTACCCCTGAACGGATGCACTTTGAGAGTCTTTTGCTGCATTCGTCGCAAAAGCCGCGCCGGCTCCCATTAATATGATCACAGCCGGCACAAGGAACTGTTTAAATTTAGTCATGATGAAAAAATTTAACGTGATGCCTACTCTGAAAGGTTTTCGGCTTCTCCTGTTTTGATGAAATGCCGCGTCACCGGTTGCGCAAAACGGTAACGCACGATTTCATTGCCGGACAAAACAAATAAATATTCGCCCGTGACGATTATCCGGGTCATTTTATGGCTTCCGCGGTTGTGCACATAAAAACTGCCCAGATATTCCTGCCTGTCGGTCCGGTACATGTCGACAATGGCTGCCTGCTGCCACATCTCACGGGATTCGTATTTTCCCATAAGGTTGGATTCATTGAACAGCACACCGCCATGTACCACCGACCGCTTATTGACCTGCAAAGGGGGCGCATCCATTTTCCGTTGGCCGTCGGAAAGTTGCCGCACCCGCACCTGCGCCCTAGAGATGGTGTCGATGGTATGCAGCCGGCGTGAAAGGTGCAGGCTGCTGTCCATCACCAGGAATTCATTGCGGTAAAAATAGATATACACCAGTTCCCCGGTTACCGCATCCCGGAGCAACTGGCCGTCGGTATCGAACACGCCGTCCACCTGCTTTTCCAACAGTCCATGGTGGAGTGTTACCTTCGGATCCCTGTCCAACCGGAGGCTGCCCAATACCTGCGCCTTTGTTTCAGCGCTTTGTGCCCTGATGGCGAAATTGACGGAGTCTATCACCTCCAGCTGGGAAAAATAGGCGTCCGCATAACTGACAGTGCGGGCCAGCGAATCGCCCAACTGCCCCCGGTAGATCACCGGCACACTCCCGTCGTATACATAGAAATGGGGAGACTTTACCTTTATCTGGATGGAGCGGAACGGGTGTGCGGTATTGTCAAGTTGTAGTTTAACGGATTT
>NZ_CALNAT010000158.1 GCF_937873925.1 uncultured Proteiniphilum sp.
ATCAAGGGCTGCCTTTAATGATGAGATGAAACGGTGCGAACAGTTAGGGATCAACCGGTTCAACTTCCATCCGGGAAGCCATCTCAATCAAATGCCGATCGATGCCTGCCTCGACAGGATTGCCGAATCGATCAATCTGGCGCTTGAAAAAACGAATGGAGTGACAGCCGTCATTGAGAATACGGCCGGCCAGGGGACCAACCTGGGATACACTTTCGAGCAGATCGCCCATATTATAGACAAGGTGGAAGACAAGAGCAGGGTAGGGGTCTGTCTCGATACGGCACACACCCTGGCTGCGGGTTACGAGATCAGGACCAGGGAAGGCTATGACGAGACCTTTAACCTGTTCGGCCGGATTGTGGGCTTTCACTATTTAAAAGGGATGCATATCAACGACTCGAAAAAAGAGCTGGCAACACGGGTGGACAGGCACGACAGCCTCGGTAAAGGGATAATGGGTATGGATCTTTTCTCTTTTATCGTGAATGATCCACGGCTCGACGATCTGCCGCTGATCCTTGAAACCCCCGATGAATCACTGTGGGCGGCAGAGATCCAATTGCTCTATTCGTTGCAGAAATAATCTTTTATAGCAAAGGCCTGCGCCGGAGATAATAATCCCTGCGTCAGGCCTTGCTGATTTACCGGATTTAGTCTTAATGTTAATCTTAATCTAACCTTATCTCATCCACAAAAATAAATCCTTTTCCCCCTTTCCCGGGATGCCATTCGGGTATCACGGAGGTTTTCACGGTCACTTTGAAGTAGCGGGCAGTCACCGGATCAAATGAAAGGGTATGCGTGAATACCCCTTCGTAATTATCCTTCTCTTCGTCGATGATCTTTTCCGTGGCTACTGTCGTGAAGTGCTTGTTGTCTGCGGAAGACGCTATCTCAATCACCGAAGCATTGAAAATCCAATCGCCGGTAACCACCGCGTTACGGATTTCGGCCGAACTGATCCCGGTGGGTTCCAGCATATCGATGACTGCCACGAGATCATCCCGCTGGAAGCCCATCCATCGTCCGGTACGGTAGTTGGTGCTGTTGCCGTTAAGGCCGTCTATCAGCATTCCTGCGCCCGTATAAGCATACCCGGATGCAGGGTTTGTCAATAGTTCTACAGGTTTGTAACTCGACCGGCTGACCGTGATTGTTTCGCTGAAGACCCGGCTCTTTTGTCCTCCTTTGCGGAGGGCGACCGCTTTCAACGTCGCATCTTCCTGTATGGAGAATCTGCCTTCATAACGAACCGAAGCTTCGGTCGGCTCGCTGCCGTCCAGCGTGTAGTAAACCGGTGCATCGTCGACGGTGGAGAATTCTACATCGAGGACGTTCCTCTCTATATTGGGGGTTAGCGTGGCCTGCACATCGAAGACATGGGTAGCATAGTTGTACTCCAGCTTATCGTAGAGCGCCAATAGTTGCGGTAACCGCGAGAGGAATTGGTGATAATCTTTCTTTTCAGGTTCTATCCATTGCACCTCACTCATGGCAGCCATCCTCGGCAGGAGCATATATTCCACATGATCCGGTGTTTTGATGTATTCGGTCCAGAGGTTTGCCTGTGCTCCAAGGATATGGCTCTTTTGTTCGGAAGTAAGGGTCTCCGGCGCCGGTTCAAAGCTATAAACCTGCTCCAACGGCAGGTATCCGCCAATACCGAAAGGTTCTTCTTCGGTGTTATGCGTCTGGTAATAGTCGAAATAAGCATAGGTGGTAGGGGTCATGACCACATCATGTCCCATCCGGGCGGCTTCAATGCCTCCGCCCATACCGCGCCACGACATCACCGTAGCGTTGGGCGCCAATTCACCTTCCAATATCTCATCCCATCCGATGATCCTCCGTCCGTGACTGTTCAGGAACTGTTCGATACGGGCGGTGACATAGCTTTGCAGGTAATGCTCCGCGGTATGTCCGTCGCGGTCTTTCAGTCCCAGCTCCTTTATACGGGCCTGACAACGGGGGCACTCTTCCCAGCGCGTTTTGGGCGACTCATCGCCACCGATATGGAGATATTCCGACGGGAATATCTCCATTACCTCCGTCAGTACCGCTTCAAGGAAGATAAAGGTGGAGTCGTTTCCGGCACACAGTACATCATCGAACACACCCCATGATCCTTCCACTTCATACGGCCCTCCGGTACACCCTAATTCGGGATAGGCCGTCAGGGCGGCCAGCATGTGTCCGGGAAGATCCACTTCGGGAATGACGGTGATATAGTGTTCCTGCGCATAAGCCACCACATCCCTGAGTTCTTCTTTCGTATAGAATCCACCATGCGGTATGCCGTCATATTCACCGCTGTTGCGGCCGATCACTGTTTCTTTGCGCATAGAGCCTATTTCCGTCAGTTTCGGGTAGGCATCGATCTCAATTCGCCAACCCTGGTCATCGGTCAGATGCCAATGGAAGCGGTTGATATTGTGCAGCGCCAGCAGGTCGATATATTTTTTTATAAATTCCACCGGTTGGAAGTGGCGGGCTATATCGAGCATCATGCCGCGATAAGCGAAGCGGGGGGCGTCGTTGATGGTTGCCGGGGCGTAAGAAATAGAGCGGGTTCTTTCCACGGGAGTAGCCTTCCTTAATGTCTGGATGCCGTAGAATACCGCTGCTTCGGAGGCGCCGTCGATCCGGATGGCTTGCTCATTGATGGTGATACGGTAGGCTTCAGGGTTTTTACTGTCCAGTCCCGTGGACAGGATTATGGCGTTCCGTTCAGGAGTATCAGTGGTAACAGCGGGTTTGATACCTGTGGACAATGCTAAGTATTCCGCCAGAAATCCGGCGTTGCGTTGCATCTTTTCATTGCCTTCAGGGAAGACGATATGGGTGCTTCCGGAAAGGATGAAAGGGGTTCCCTCATGCATAGCGATTTCGCCGGGCAGGGGAACTACTTCGTAATTGGCCTCTTCCGTATCGCTGCTTCCGGTATTACACGAAGCCGTAAGGAGAGCGATCACTATGGCGGTGATTGACTGCTTGGTTCTCTTCATCTTCTGTGGGTTTTATGAATATTCTTTTTTCTTCTGTATGCGATTGAGCGTGTAAAGGTAATTATTATGAAATAATCACGCAAAGATGGGATGTTTTTGGAACGATTAATTTTATCCTTCAATCAATTGTATTGTTATGCTCAAAAAATAAGAGTATTTTGATTTTTTTGAAGTTATTAATGCTTTTCGAAATAAAAGCCGGTATCGGGGTATAATTGTTTGGGGTAGTTGACTGGCTTTTCATCGAAGGAAAGGCCAATTAGTGTTATTTAACTTTTTTGCTGCAGCATTTTAGTATGTCATTGCATCTGTATTACTGTATGTGAGGTGAACGGTGAGTGCAAGTTAGACGTGGATCAGTCGGTGGCTGTGCATTGTTTATGACCGGAAAAATTACCCAGTCACATACCAAACAGACGATAAGGACTACAAAAACAAAAAGATCCGATTTTAATAAATTAACCAGTAAACATGAGGGATTTTTGCCTGTTCCGCATCTTATAAACAGATCGCATAAAAAATTTAACACAGAATATTGCTCATTATTTATTTTTATGAAGAAACAAACAACATTTTGCCTGATACTGCTGTTCGTAACCGTTCATCCGATTTTTGCACAACGTTACACCATCAGCGGATATATTACCGACAAGGCAAACGGCGAAACCCTTATCTCCGCCACCGTTTTCGATTCAAGCTCATCTAAAGGGGCGACAACCAATAACTTTGGTTACTATTCGCTGACACTGCCTGCCGGCAATGTAGCGCTCGAATATTCCTATATCGGGTACCGGACGTTAAGACTGGACTTTCACCTGCAAGGTGACACGGTGTTGAACATCCGCCTGGATCAGGATAACATACTGGAGGAAGTGACCGTGATCGGCAACCGTACGGAAACGGGCATCAAGGGATCGCAGATGAGTACCGTGGAAGTACCCATCAGCCAGATAAAAAACATACCGACCCTGTTCGGCGAGAACGACCTGATCAAAGCCCTGCAACTGCTGCCGGGCGTACAATCGGGCACCGAAGGTTCGGCGGGGATGTATGTGCGGGGAGGAGGACCGGATGAGAACCTGCTCCTGCTGGACGGTGTGCCGCTGTACAATGTGAACCACATGCTCGGCTTTTTTTCCGTATTCAACAGCGATGCGCTGAAAAACGTGACACTCTATAAGGGCAGTTTTCCTGCACGGTTCGGCGGACGGCTTTCTTCCGTGGTAGACGTGCGGATGAAGGACGGCGACGACAAGAAAATACGCGGAACGGCAAGCATAGGGCTGATCTCATCCAAAGTTCAGTTGGAAGGCCCCATCATAAAGGAGAAGACTACGTTCAACGTATCGCTGCGGAGAACCTACCTCGATATTCTGGCGCAACCGATTATCAAGTTGGCCCAAAGCAATGAGAATGGAGGTGTAAGCGGTGCCGGCTATTACTTTTACGATATAAACGCCAAGTTCACCCATAAGCTGTCGGAAAAAGACAAATTATACCTGAGTACCTATTTCGGTGACGATGCCGTCTATATGAAAGCCGAAGACGGAAACGCCTATGGTGGTAATTACGAAACAAAAGACTATACGAAACTCGACTGGGATTGGGGTAACGCCATTGCCGCCCTCCGCTGGAACCGTGTCCTGAACAACAAACTGTTTATGAATACCACTGCTTCGTTCACCCGTTACCGGTCGGCGTTGAGCAGTGGCTACGAAAGCATTTCCCGGGATCTTTCTGTTCCGGAACAGACCCAAACGACCGAAGAATCACGGCTGACCTATCATTCCGGAATAAGGGACTGGACACTGAAAACCGATTTTGATTTTACACCGAACGTTAATCACGACATCAAATTCGGTACCGCCTACACGTATCATACGTTTGCGCCCGATGTTATTTCCCTGAAGGTTCTGGATTCCGGACAGACAGAGCAAAACATCGATACGGTGGCCGGAAGCCCCAAAGTATATGCCCATGAGACGACGGCTTATCTGGAAGATAACATCTCGCTCGGAAGGATGTTGAAAGTAAATTTGGGAGTGCATTTCTCCTCGTTCCATGTGCAGAATAACAACTATTTTTCATTGCAGCCGCGTGTCGGACTGCGTGTACTGCTTAACGATAATTTGTCGTTGAAAGCCGGCTATGCCTCTATGAGCCAGTATATTCATATGCTTTCCAATAATACCATTAGCATGCCGACCGATCTGTGGGTGCCGGCCACTTCAAAGATCAAACCGATGAAATCCCACCAGTATGCGGTGGGTGCATTCTATTCGCTTCAGCATATAGCCGATTTCTCTGTGGAAGGCTATTATAAAACAATGGACAACCTGCTCGAATATAAGGACGGCGCATCGTTCATCGGTGTTTCCACAGATTGGGAAGACAAGGTGAGCATGGGGCGCGGCATAGCCTACGGCATCGAATTCCTGGCTCAGCGTTCGTTCGGCAATACCACGGGATGGGTAGGTTACACATGGTCGAAATCCGACAGGATTTTCGATCGCCCCGGGAACATCATCAACAATGGGAAACGGTTTCCCGCAAAGTACGACAGGAGACACGACGTGAGCATTACCGGCACCCACCGGTTCTCGGAAAAGATAGACGTATCGGCTTCGTGGGTCTTTAGTACAGGGAATGCCGCAACCTTTGCCTTTCATGAATATGCCGCCGCTGATTCCCCCAGCTACAGGCAGCAATATTATTTCCCCGGAACCTATTCCTATTTCCCCGAGACCTATTCCTATGTGGAGGCGCGGAACAATTTCAGGTACAACAATTACCACCGTCTCGATCTGGGAGAGAATTTCCATAAAAAGACCAAACGGGGGAACCTGCGCACCTGGAATATCAGTATCTACAATGTGTATAGCCGCCTGAACCCTTTCTATGTATACGTCTGGGACGAAACCACCGTAAATCATGAAACGGGTGAACGGAAAACGAAAAACGTATTACGTCAGGCTACGCTCTTTCCCATTATCCCTTCGGTAAGTTACACAATTAAATTTTAAGACAATGAAACGAAATATATATCTATTATTATTCATCCTTACAGGTTGTTTTATATCCTGCGAAAAAGATATCCAATTCAAAGGTACCGTCACCGATCCGCTATTGGTGCTGAACAGCATCCTTACTCCCGATTCGGTCGTATCCGTACATCTTTCCCAAAGCCGCTTCATCCTCGGGGAATCGGCGCCATTGAATCCTATTTCGGGTGCAACGGTATCGGTATTTGTAAACGGCGGTTTGAAAGAGCAACTCACCTACGATGCAAACGGAATATACACGGGAACCTACTTTCCGAGGCCGGGTGACGAAATAAAGATCGAAGTCATAGCCGACGGCTACGACCAGGTCAAATCCCAAACGGTCATTCCGGGGAAGCCCGGTGTGGTAGTGACTGATTCAACCGTTACCGTCCGCGAAGAGGAATACAGCAGTCCCTATCAACCAAATACAGTGCACAAAACCACAACCCGGAACATGCAGGTACAGTTGAAATTGACGGATGCGGTCAACGAAGAAAATTATTATTTTATCAAAGTCTCCCAGAATTATTACCGTAAAGACGAATTACTGCTGGTTTGGCCCATAGAGCTGAAACTGAGCGAAGTGTTGAAAAACAATATCACCGATAATGGAAATATCTTTCAGGAACTCTTTGGTGATGAGGGGAATGCGGACAGGGTGGATAATCTCTTTTCCGATTTGTTTGTTAACGGGAAGGATATCTTATTCGATTTCTCATTTTATGATACCCTGGAATCCGCTACTTATGTCAATGGCGAGAAAATAAAGGACGGGAACAATAACGAGGAAGAGCTGACTGTGGAATATATTGTAGAAATCGGTGAAATTTCCCGGGACTTGTACCAGTATGTGATCTCCGGTAATCAGGCAGTGAACGCCGAGGATTATGGGCCATTTTCCGAACCGGTCCGGGTGCATACGAATATTGAAAACGGCATCGGTATTCTCGGCGCATATAATACCTACAGGTTCATATCGCGTTTTCAAACGAAGTATTTCCCGTATTCCTTTCTACCATGACTACTTAACCCGGTAGGAACTTGATGAAAGGTATTATTTTTTTATAACCTGGCCGAAAATAATAATCTTTGAGGTTTTGAAATCGGGCGATAAATTATTTTTTCTCCTTATTTTGACTATTCTATGTTAATACCTTGAAGCTCCATCTTATTCGGGACTTTGTAGGTTGATTATAATAATTTAAATGACAAAGTGTCCATGGTCATTCATAGTCTTACCATTTTAATAGAACTATCAAGATGAACGAAAAAGAAATATTAGAAGAAATTCGTAAAAATGCTATTTTCAAAGTTAACGAGTTAAAAAGGTTTATTAGAGCTTGATGAAATGTTTTGTAATGAAGAAAATAAAGCTGCTGCATTAATTATAATAGCAAAATTATTTAGAACGTTTTCAGATAGACTCGAAAGAGCAGTAAAGGAAATAAAACTAAGTATAATTCTAAAAGGTTAATCTGCTCTATAAATCCCGTCTCATGTTATCATTACCATCATCATCAGTAAATGACAAGATTTCAGGAATTTTTTGATCTGCCTAATTTCAGCGGTACCCGATATTATCTACCACAATCTCACCCGAACATTCACCCGGATTTGTACATATTAGTTTTCATACGGGAACGATTCGATGCGCTACTGGCTATATACGTTTCCCACGGGCATGAGGCATGTCTCACAATGAAGTTTGATTTCAGTGAGAGAATCTCTTTTTTACCAAAAGATAAATTGACCTTTGTGGCCAAGTGTGGGTGCGACCGCTACTATAAAACATTTTTTCTGGGAACAGCTTATCGTCATGATTTTCGGCATCTTTTCACGCTGCAATTCAATGGACGAAGTCTGTGACGGCATCCGGTGCGGGCACCGAGCGGAAGCTAAACTACTAGCCATGGACGTTGCCCTAACTAAGAGCACGGCAGGTGACGCTTTGCGCAACCTTGACGAGGAACTTTTCAGGCTTTATTATTTTGCCCTGATATCCTATTCTCGTCCGCTTTTGTCGGTATTAGTTTCTCTCTTTCTTTAGATAACTTTATTCAAAAATTTTGCTTATTAAAGATTCAATACATATCCATTTTTATAATAATAAATAACTTCCTGATTTTTATTCATTACATATCCATTTTTATAATAATAAATAACTTCCTGATTTTTATTCATTACATATCCATTTGCGTAATAATAGATAACTTTCCGCTCTTTATTCATTACATATCCGTTAGTATAGTAACCAACAACTTTATCAGATTTTAAAATTGGATGCAAGGAATTGCAGGATATAAAAAATATAGAACATGCAAGTAAACAAATACTGATGCTTTTAATTTTATTCATAATCATTTTACTCATTCTGGTGAACTATAAAAATAAAACATTTCCTTATCTTTTTAAGGAAATGTTTTATCAAATACAAGAGTTTTTTTATTAATTAACTTACTTTTTTTCGCACTATTTCAGTTCCCAAATAATTGCCTTGTAAGTCTTCTTTTTCAACAACATATTCCACGTCAACACAGGAAATTCCTTCCCAATTTCCTTCTAGATTCTGCAATTGCTGAATATCTAACACTTATTTGAAAATTTCTTACAATATGACAAGAAAGACTGATAATATTACAAAAAACGAGATAACAACTGCGTGAATTGTCTCTATGAGAGGAAGAATGAATGGTTTTATCACTTAATACATGATAAAAAATTATTCATTAATTTTCAGTTCAATATAACTTTACCACAAAGTAAGTAATTTCTTTTTTAAAATATCAATATTCAATGAATAATATACAGTCTGTACTGTCATATATTATACATATTTAACTATCTGTATAAGATCTCTTATGTAAACCCCACCTGTACCCGTTGCGCCAGCATTTACATCGAGAACTATACCTCTATACGCGCCGTTAATATCTCTTAATGTTGCTGGTTCTCCTTCAAATGGGTGAGTTACAGCGATTAATATTTGTCCTGTCCCCTCCACTACATTAGTAGGTATATAATTGCTATTTGTTATGCGTATAAAAGCAGCATCTACAGTACCGGAATTTTGTCTATTTGCGACTTGCCCGACATGCACATTATTTATATAAGCACCCTGGCCCACCATAGTAAAAAGATGGCCACTACTGACAATCCCAATTTGATTTGAACTATTTCTCGCCCTGTATCCTACACTTCCATTGTTTAACCCAGGTGGTTTTATTCCACTTCCGGAATTAACATTTGCGAGGTCTATAAAAGGTCCAGTACCTTGCTTAAATATAATAGCCGGTGAGTCCATAAATGCTTTTTTGAACTCATTTATTTTATCAGGGCTAATGTCTATAAATTCAACAGATATTCTGTTAGCTTGTACCTCTATTCCTGCTGAAATAAGATTGTCTTTAATAGATTTCGGGGCAGAATTTCTAAAAAAATCATCTAATTTTTCCTGAATTTTTTCCAGTTCATTCAATGAGAAATCACCCTTTTGTAAATGAAGATTCACCCTTTTAACTTTTTCTTCAGCCATACTCCTGAATTTCTCAGGATTATCATCTACAATAACTAAAACAATATCAAAATTTTCGTCAAGATAAATTCCGCCAAAATAATCAGGATAGGCAGATCCCGATGACCGTGTCCCAGGTTTTTTTTCGATAATCTGCAAGAGTTCTCTGCCTTCTTTTCCTGCGATTCTTGCTTTTGCTTGTAGTTCTTCTTTAGTTATCCCTTCATTGTCATCAGCCTTATGGGACCTGTCATTGTCACAAGAAGCTAATAATATGAGACCAATGATTGGTGTCATATAAAAGATTTTTAATAGTATAGATTTTGTTTCCATAAGCGATTAATATTAAAAGGGTTATATGTATGAAACAAAATTAGATAAGAGAATGTTTATTAGCATGATAAACATTATATTCGATTAAGAAATAAGATAATTGACGATCAGAGATCTCAAATTATTCTATAAAAACTCTAATGAAAATGATCTTATTAATTTCTTAAGACCAGGGCAAGGCCGGATGATGTTTCGGTGTCCAAATGGCATAGGCCAAGATCTTCTCGAAGTAAAAAATGGTGTCTTCGTGTGGGCGGATCTGCCGCCGGTATCCCGATATCGTATATACATTTGACACCTTGATTAGATTGTCATACTATCATCAATTTGGCTAAACTAACCCATTCTAAAAAAAATCGACAGGATTTAATATATCCGGCAAGTTCCTGTTTTCCCGGCTATAGTTTGCCTTTTTATAAGCATCCATTTGATTTGCATCGAACGGTTTCATCAATCGCTCTATTTGTTCTTTGTTAAAGTCGGAATCTACACATTGAACAATATCATTTTCGAGAATAAACAACGGCAACCGATATTTATTTTGCCCTGAATTGCGGATTTCTCTCCTAATGGGATTGGCCGGAACGCAAAAAAAAGATTTTGGTACATCGTTATTTCAATGCCTATTTTCCACATCAAACAAAGTTAATAATTCTAACTTATTAAACAAGCACGCTCGATTGACGTTATATATAATTTTCAAATTATATATGCAAGAAACCGGGCATTTTTCATCTTCATCATAGGCGTCGGCAAACTCTCAGTTAAAAAAATAATTATATAATTATTACTCAAACAGCTATAAATACGGCAGGAAACATTTTCAGCGGGCAGGTCGTGGGAGAAACCGCCAAAACCTTGTCCGAACGCTTTGGGAAAGTCCTCCAGAAAAGGCAGTCCATTTCAATTAACCGGCAGGATACCTCCACATCCATCAATACCCAAATGGATTTCCTGATCCCGGCTTCCAAAATTGCCAACCTGTCACAAGGCATGTTCGTGGGATCAGTCGCCGATAATTTCGATGAGAAGATTGATGAAAAGATATTCCATGCACAAATTGTTGTTGATAACGCGAAAGTCGCCACTGGAACAAAAGCATACAAAAAGATTCCGGTCATCAATGATTTCAAAGATGGGAACGGCAATGACATTATGCAGCAGCAAATAGAATGGAATTATAACCGGATCAAGAAGGATGTTGTCAATATCATCGAGGATGAGAAAGGACGAATCTGCAAAGATCCTGATTTATGTCATCTTTTGGGTGAAGAGTTAAAAGAAGAATCAAATAAAAAATGAAAATTTTCAACTAAAGACGCTACAAGAAACGGTACGATGCAAGTATAAAAGATTCGCGATATCCCGGATGCGAGAGATTGTCTTTTCTTGGAATGAAACGGACTGTAAAACAACATATTTATAACAACACGGTAGTTTATAGTTTCGATTCGGAAATACAGCCCGTAACCAGCATGAGATTGAAAATCGAAATAAATACCCGTGAACATCTAAACATATTAGACTTGAAAGAAATACCATACAAAATGAATTCTGTCTCGACAAAACGGTTTCCAAAAAAGCAAGAGGTTATTTAACAACAAATTCGGTTTCAATGGAACGATTTCCTACAATAGGTCTATTACTATCGATTTGAGAGTTTTTCCCTTTATCTAAAATGGATATTTCTTTTTCTATTCTATATCTTCCTTGAACTAAATTTAAACCAAGAAAATCAAGTTCAGCAACAAATACTCTTTCAGTTTTAGGGTCGATTACAAATCCTTCATCTGTCCATATCAATTTTTCGAATTCTGGTAATGCAGCCCAAAATCCAAATTCAAAGTGTTTGATTATGTAAGCATTGCGTGTAAGAACTATATAATCAGAATTATTAATTATTCTCATATTTATCTTTTCAGGATTTCCGATAAAAATGGAATCCTCTAAGACTAGGCGAATATCTAATGAATTTATAAAAAACAAGGTTGAATCCTTTATATCACTGTTGTTCAAAAGATTCTCTGTTTCTAAATTTTCATTATTTTCAAGTACATGATTTTTTTTCTTTTCAGTATATTTGCCGGCTTGATGCGTGCAACCGGATATCATAAACAACCAACATAATAAACAACTTCCCCAAAAAAATATTTTTATATATTTCCGGATGTTAGTAACGATTGATTCCATATAAATTCTGCATATTGCTAAATTTAGGTTGTAGTCTATAGCTTGCTTACTATGTCAACCCTCAGTTGACCTTCTAACATTCCTAGATAACTTTCTATAGTAATTATTCCACTGAAGTTTCCAGAAACTTATCCACAAATATTTATACTACCACCGATCTGTACCATTCTTGTTGATGTAGATAGAGTTTGTCCGTTGCAGTTAAGTAGTGCCCTGTCCATATAAAAATAATCTCAATCTGCAATGAGCCCGTCCCTTGAAATGCCATAGGGCCTATCTATAAACGTAGCTTAAGAATCCCTCATGTATTTATCAGAGATATCTATGGGTTCAACGAAAAACCTGCCGCATGGAAAGGATAACCGGCGGGAATGGTTCCTACATAGGGAAATACCCTATTCTTACCATCTTCTGAAAGAGTGCATATTTCAACCTTATTATCGTTTTTATTATTATCCATTATTGATCCAATTGGTTCAAATATAACCTCCGGCAAACGATTTTACCTTATTTTAATCAATGAATTTTCGATGTTGTTTTTATATTAACGATCCTCATACATTAAACAATGAACCGGGAAATTTGTTGATTAAGAAAAAGTTATTCCTTAATATATAAAAATCCTCTTATTATGAAAAAAACAAATGGCATAAATAAAATCAATCACTTCAAAAGGATCTGTCACGACAAGATTTTTTATGAGTGGGGGCTTACTGTAAAAGAAATTGTTATTATGTCTGTATTTATTCTTACCCTGACCGGTATTATCACATTATGGATAGTTAATGAGAGAAGAATTAATAAAAAATACGCTAAGGAGTTCTGGGAATTAAATAGATATTATCGACAAAAAGAAATGAATTTAGACAAAAGTATATATGAAGAAGAATTCGACATAGAAAAAGAATATGATTATTATTTCAGGGAAAAGATCAGTTTGAGGTAAAGCAGCATTTAATCCCCCAAATTTTAAATATTTTTTCTTCCTTACTTTAAGCCAATTTATCTGATCATGTATTGATTAAGACCAACAGTTCCAATATCTTGTAAATAATAGACAAGATCATCTTCAGTGTCAATGGAAAATTTAAGAATGCCCCGTCTTCATACAACCTGTAGAAACAATTTAAACAAGTCGAGCATTGAATTTGTTGCTTTAGCTTTTGTGAAACAAAAGCTATTATCTGTAGCTTTTTTAATGCGTCGTTTATAAAACTGCATAATGAACTTACAATATTAAAGAACCCATAATTGCAAGCAAATTTATTAGGTTATATAAAACCTATTTGCTTTTTTGCTTGTTATTAAAGGGGTTAACAAGTGGAAATACTTATGTTTGTAAAGCCGCTAATATTAATTCGGCTTTTGGGATTATTTGCGTATTAAATTGAAACTATTTCAAACTTGACAATATTTTAAAAGAGGATAAAAGATAATTTTTGTACAAACTAAAACGGGCGGAAAAATTAATCAGGCTTGTCTAGATTTTTTCCGCCGGTTTTTGACTTATGGAATGGAATAAATAGAAGATGAGGATTACTCCTCACACTGTAGTGAAATATACTTTTATGGGATTAAATAAGTATGAAAAGAATAGTTTTAAAAATCTTGACAATTTTATTTCTCGCCTCTTCTTCTACTTTTGCTTTTACGCAGTCTTTAATTAAAGTACAAAAATCAGTAGCTGGCAAAATGAAATTTGGTTATGTAGATAATCGAAACAAGATTATTATTCCTTACGGGAAATATGATTTTGCTTATTCAGATACAATTGATTCATTAGGTTATGTACTCAAAAAAGGTAAAGATATAGTCGCAATAAATAATAAAGGAAAAGAACTTTTTAAAGTATATGTTGTCGATAACGGGCCTGATTATCCAATAAATAATATTTTCCGAATTGTTGGTAAAGGTAAAATAGGACTTGCAAACACGAACGGATTTATAATTTTAAACCCTAAATATGATTTCATTCGCCCTTTTTCAAATGGATATGCTGCGTTCAACATAGGTGGAAAAAACAAAAAAATACCAAATAGCGATTATTCAGAATTTGTAGGTGGTAAATGGGGATTTCTGGATCAAAATGGAGTAGAAGTAATTCCTCCTGTCTTTGATGAAGTTTTAGATTTTAAAA
>NZ_CALNAT010000159.1 GCF_937873925.1 uncultured Proteiniphilum sp.
TATGTTGGCTCCCTCGTTTTTCATTTTTTCTACCGCCAACAGAAATCCCTCATAATACTCCTGAAGCCGCAGGTGCGACCCCCTGGTCTCATCAAGGAACGGCAGCAGCAATCCCACTTTTATCACATTGATCCTTTGCGACGGGAGGGGCTGGCTAAGCAACCGATTCGCTTCATTTGCATCCGATCTGGAATCTCCTTCCAAAAGACTCTTTTTCACCGGGATAATCAGTTCCATATTCATCTTCAACCCTCCCGCAAGTATAGGGTTCGCCCGCTCAATTTCCTGAACCTCGACATCATACCGTTTTGCGATACTATAGAGGGTTTCGCCTCTTTCTACTTTATGAATAATATTGGTGGTTTGCTCTTCATACGGCAAGATCACCTCATACGATTCGAAAAAGGGAATGCGAATGGTCTTCCCTATCCGGAAAGTCTCTACTGACAACCCGGGATTTGCTCTTACCACGTCTTCCGGTTTCAGGGAATAGGTTCTCGATACGGAATAGAGGGTCTCTTTAGGGAGTATGGTATGGTAACGGTAGTTTTCTTCCTTTTCTTCACTGATGACACGACGTTGCGGGATGGTAAGCACCTGACCTTCGGTAATCCCCTCTTTGGCTCCCGGATTAAGGCGGAACACCTCATCCACTGTCGTATGATACATTTTGGCAATACTGTAAACTGTTTCTCCAATCACCACGGTGTGTTGAAAAGCGGTATTCTGATCTGCCGGTGGTGACTGGGCGGACCGGGAAGAGCTTGAACGCGGCGAAACGGATTCTGTCCGTCCCTTATTCTCCCCGGTTACCGGGATCAGTAATTTCTGACCGCTCTGCAAACCTCTTTCCACTCCCGGATTATGACGCAGGATATCGGCCACCGAAACCGAGAATGTGCGGGAAATGGCATAAAGCCCCTCTCCGGATCGAACAGTATATTCATAATAGGTCTGTCCGTTCACATCTACAGTTCCATACCTCCCATCCTGCGCCAAAAGCGAAAGGACTGATATGCTTAAAAAAAGAACGAACGTAAGTATTTTACTCATAATAAGACCATTATATATATTTACTCCAATTTACATGAGCCGCTTATACAACTTTTAACGCACAAAAATAGAAATATTATTTGGATTTATGCTTTGTCGTTATCATATGTAACAAACAGTTTTACAGTAATTATAACAATTTAAACACAATTAGGTTTCGCAGGGAACTTATCTTCACCCCATTGTTAAAACGGCAACGGATCCTTTTCCTGGGATATAAAGCCGGATGAGGAGAGGGAGGAATCCGCCGAATCGGACGGTTTGGAATGCGCATTCATTCTGGAAGGGCGCTCCACATATTTCCTACCCACAGCATAATCGTCCAGATTCTGGAAACGGGCGTATTCATTATCAAAACGCATACTGGCAATACCGGTAGGCCCGTTACGATGCTTTGCCACAATGATCTCGGCAATGCCTACCAGCGAGTTACCCCGCTCATCTTCAGTGATCCTGTAATATTCGGGACGATGAATAAAACAAACAATATCGGCATCCTGCTCAATCGCACCCGATTCACGAAGGTCGGCCAGTTGCGGCCTTTTGCCTTCAACTCCCTGACGTGTTTCCACACCACGGTTCAACTGCGACAGGGCAATGATGGGGATATTCAGCTCTTTGGCCAATCCCTTCAACGAACGGGAGATCATACTCACCTCCTGCTCACGGCTGCCGAAGCTCATACCGCTGGCATTCATCAGCTGAAGGTAATCGATGATCAACACTCTCACCCCATGTTCGCGCACCAGCCGTCGTGCTTTGGTACGCAACTCAAATACCGACAGGCTGGGCGTGTCGTCAATATAGATAGGCGCATTATACAAAAATTTGTGGTTCTTGTCGAGCCGCTCCCACTCATCATCCGAAAGGCGGCCGCTCTTGATACTCTCCCCCTTTATCTGGCATACATTCACAATTAACCTGTTTACCAGCTGCACATTCGACATTTCTAGCGAGAAGACTCCCACAGGTTGTTCGTAATCGAGCGCCATATTTTTCGCCATCGACAACACAAAGGCGGTCTTCCCCATGGCAGGCCGTGCAGCAATAATAACAAGATCAGAATTCTGCCATCCCGAAGTCAGCTTATCCAACTCCTTGAAACCGGTGGGCAAGCCGCTCATTCCGTCTTTGCGGTTAGCCGCCAGCTGAATATTTTGCATTGCCTCCTTGATGACGGGGTTGATCTGGATCACATCTTTTTTCACATTCCGTTGTGAAATTTCAAACAGCCGACCTTCGGTCTCCTGCATAAGATCATCCACATCCACCGTCTCATCAAAAGCCTGCTGTGACACATCCGAAGAAAAAGAGATAAGCTCTCTCGCCATATATTTCTGCGCTATGATACGGGCATGATATTCGATGTGCGCGGCTGAGGCTACTTTTTCCGACAATTCGGCAATATAGACCGCTCCTCCGGCGGTATCCAATTCACCCCGCCGCTTCAGTTCCTCTACCACCGTAAGCACATCCACCGGCTTCTGTTGCATGGCAAGCCCCTGAATGGAATCATAGATCAACTGGTGAGAGGGATCGTAAAAACTCTCCGGCTTTAAGATTTCACTGACAACGGAATAGGCATCCTTTTCGAGCATCAGCGCACCCAGGACTGCTTCCTCCAGTTCCCTGGCCTGAGGGGGTAACTTGCCTATATCAGGCGCAGTAACCGTTTTTTCAACTACTTTTACCGCAGGTTTTCGTTTTTGTCTCTCCATCTCGATAGTTTTTGCTAAAAAGATTGTAAAGGTAGGGAGTAATTTGTTCCTGTGGGAATTTCGGACCTATTCTTTATGAAAAGGTTATAAACAAGGTGTTGAAAACTCACTCAACCGGCACTGTGACAAGAGGGTATGAGGGAGGCGAATCTGCCGGGTGATATCGCTGCAAAATTAACGGGATAACAGTGAACTTTTCAAAGGAGAATTTGTTCTAAAAGAGAATAGTTCCTATTTATATAGCAGAAACGATGGAAGCCCACGCAGATGCGATACGGGAAAAGCTTAAAAGCAAAGGATTGAAGATCACTCCGCAAAGAGTCAGTATATTGGAGTCTTTTCATGTAATAGGGGATCATCCTACGGCTGACCAGATCATTGACCTGGTACGCCAAAAAAATCCCAACATCGCTACCGGCACAGTATACAAAACGCTCGATACGTTCGTAAAGAACGGCGTGATCACAAAGTTCCGCACCGAAAGCGAGGCGGCGCGTTACGACTTTATCCTTACCCATCATCACCATCTGTTCAGTTCGGACGACGATCATATTGAGGATTATGAAAACAAAGACCTGGATCAATTGCTGGATGATTTCTTTATGAGGCACAACATCCCGAATTTTAAGATAAAAGCAATCAAACTACAAATAATTGGAAGATTTTCGCCAAGCTAAAAATTGAAAATGACTAATTGAAAGAATATTTTCCACGAATCGTAATTCTTAAAAAAATTAATTTATGAACGCAGAAGAACTGAAAAAACAAAAAGACAAGGTGGATCAACGGAAAATGACAACCGTTGGAGGAGCGCCGGTCGGCAACAATCAGGATTCAATGACGGCAGGGCCCCGGGGGCCGATGATGCTTCAGGATGTCTGGTTTCTGGAAAAACTGGCGCATTTCGACCGGGAAGTAATCCCCGAGAGGCGTATGCATGCAAAAGGATCCGGCGCATTCGGCACGTTTACCGTAACGCATGACATCACGAACTACACCAGGGCGAAGATCTTTTCAGAGATCGGCAAAAAAACGGAAATGTTTGTCCGCTTCTCCACCGTTGCGGGTGAACGCGGCGCAGCGGACGCCGAAAGAGATATCCGCGGTTTCGCGATAAAATTCTATACCGAAGAAGGCAACTGGGACCTGGTAGGCAACAATACTCCCGTGTTCTTTTTCCGCGATCCGCTGAAGTTTCCCGATCTGAATCATGCGGTAAAACGCGACCCGCACACCAACCTGCGCAGTCCCAACAACAACTGGGATTTCTGGTCGAATCTTCCCGAAGCGCTCCATCAGGTAACCATCACCATGAGCGACAGGGGTATTCCACGCAGCTATCGCCATATGCACGGTTTCGGAAGCCATACGTACAGCTTTATCAACGCCGGGAACGTGCGCCACTGGGTGAAATTTCATTTCGTGACGCAACAGGGAATTGAGAACTTGAGCGATGCCGAAGCTGAAATGTTGGTAGGAAAAGACCGGGAAAGTCATCAGCGGGATCTGTTCGAAGCGATCGGCAACGGTAATTTCCCGAAATGGAAAATGTATGTCCAGATCATGACCGAGGAACAGGCTGAAAACATGCCGTACAACCCGTTCGATCTCACCAAAGTATGGTATAAAGGGGAGTTCCCGCTTATCCCCGTAGGAGAGTTCGAACTAAACCGTAATCCCGATAACTATTTCCAGGATGTGGAACAGGCTGCTTTCAACCCGGCCAGCATAGTTCCGGGTATCAGCTTCTCTCCCGACAAGATGCTGCAGGGACGCCTCTTCTCTTACGGCGACGCACAACGCTACCGCCTGGGGGTGAATCACCATCAGATCCCGGTCAATCAACCGAAAGGTACCGGAGGAGCATATCACCCCTTCCACCGCGACGGACAAATGCGCGTGGACGGGAATCAGGGGGCTACCCTGCACTATGAGCCGAACAGCTACAACGTATGGCAGGAACAGCCCGAATATAATGAACCGGTACAAAAATCGGACGGCGACATCAAACGGTGGAATTTCCGTGAAGATGACGACAACTATTACGAACAGCCGGGAAAACTGTTCCGGCTGATGACGCCCGAAGCACAACAACGACTCTTTGAAAATACGGCACGGAACATGGGTTGCAGTGACGAGATCATAAAAATCCGGCATATAGGCAACTGTTACAAGGCCGATCCCGCCTACGGAAGAGGGGTGGCGGATGCGTTGGGTATACCTTACGAAAAAGCCGGTATTGAGTAAAAGTAACGTTTTCGATCTATTCTTAAAGACACCGAATCATAGAGGGTAAATCACAGGGTGATATACCCTCTTTTTTATACAGACAAATTCAATTCAACATTGGGTAAATGCACCTTAATGATTTATTTTGCTAATTTTACAAACAAAAAAGATTACGTTCATGAAAGAGATTCCATCCTTTACGGGATTTAAGCCCGAAACCGTACGGTTTTTACAGGAACTGAAAGAAAATAACTACAAGCAATGGTTCGACGAGCGCAAGACCGTTTACCAGGAGGTGCTGCTGGAACCATTTCGTGCGCTGGCAGTTATGCTTTCACCGATCATGTACAATGTCGATCCGATGTTCGACCTGAGACCGGCAAAAATGCTTTCACGTATTTACCGCGACGTCCGGTTCTCTTCCAACAAAGACCCGTACAAAACCAGCATGTGGCTGAATTTTCAGCGTATGACCACACATTGGGAGAATTTCCCGGGATATTTTGCCGAATTCAGCGCCGAGTATTTCATGTATGGGATGGGGCTTTTCATGCCCAAACGGAAAGTGATAGATCACCTGAGAGAGGAGATCGGCTACAGTCCCGGATCATTCAGGGAAATGACACAAACAGTATTGGATACGGGGTTCGAGGTGGCCGGAGAAACCTATAAACGTCCGCTGGCCAATGATCTTCCCGAATTCTACCAGCCGTGGATGCAACGTAAAAACGTATATGTGGTCAAAACCCTGCCGCTGACGGACGAACGGTTGTTTAGCGGGGCCATTGCGCTTCAATTGATAGAGGATTTCACACAAATCGCCGACCTCTACCATTTTATGGTGGAAATTGTACAGGAGGTTGAAATACAGCCATAGTAAACTCAAACCCTCAAATATATTTAACGCGACAAAACTCTTTATAACCGATATTAACTTAGTATATTAAGGGCGGTTTACTAACTTTGTCGATTTAAATACGAAAAAATCAATTAATCATATGAAACGGGTAGTAACCACTCTCTTTGGTTTTCTTTTTCTCTTCACGGCCTTTACCACCGCTCAGGATATAGTCACCTGGAATTTTTCCCTGGAAGATGCCGGCAACGGAGAGGTTAACATCATCGCCAAAGCCTCTGTCCAACAAGGATGGTATATGTACGACACAAAGATCCCGGATGGCGGCCCTACCCCCACCATGATCGAGTTCGAAAAAACAACGGGTGCGGAAGCAGTTGGGGAATTCCAATCGGTCGATAAAAAAGCGACTGTAAAATATGATGAGATCTTCGCCATGAAGATCGGCATCTTTACCAACTCCGTCACCTTTGCCCAACGATTGAGAGTAACCGACAAAGGAAACTTTTCGGTAGAAGGGAATGTGCGTGCACAGGCATGCAACGACCAGACATGTACACCACCGCTGCCGGTAGACTTCTCCTTCGGCACATCCGCTCTGCCTGCCACGGTAACAGTAGCCGGGGAGGCTTCCACAAAAGAGAATGCCTTATCCCTCACGCCGGCGGAAATACAAGTTCCCGGCGATACGGCCGAAGAAACGGTAACTCCCGACACCCCTGCCCCTATAAAAAATGTCGACAGTGAACTCCTCTGGTCGCCGATCATCGAAGAATTGAACGCGCTCGGGTCGGACGACCATGCCGATGCTTCCCTGTGGAGTATCTTCCTGAAAGGATTTTTGTGGGGATTTGCCGCACTCATCACCCCCTGTGTCTGGCCAATGATTCCCATTACGGTCAGTTTCTTCCTGAACCGGAACAAAAAGAGCCGTAAAAAGGCCATACAGGACGCCACGGTATACGGCCTCTCTATCATCGTCATCTATGTTACACTGGGACTGATCATCACCGCTATTTTCGGTGCTGCCGCACTGAACAATATCGCTACAAGCCCGGTATTCAATCTTATCTTCTTCGCCTTGCTCATCACCTTTGCCTTCTCTTTCATGGGAGCTTTCGAGATGGTGCTTCCGGCCTCCTGGACCAATAAGATGGACAGCAAGGTAGACACCACCACAGGGATCATCAGCCTGTTTTTCATGGCATTCACCCTGGCTCTAGTCTCCTTCTCCTGTACAGGCCCGATAATCGGATGGCTGCTGGTAGACGCCGCCACACAAGGCAATTTCCTGGCGCCGGCCATTGGCATGTTCGGATTTGCTTTCGCCCTGGCCATTCCGTTTACCCTCTTTGCCGTCTTCCCATCCTGGCTAAAAACATTGCCCAAATCGGGAAGCTGGCTCAACTCGGTGAAAGTGGTGCTCGGATTCATTGTACTGGCCGTATCCCTGAAATTTTTATCGGTAGCAGACCTCTCCGGCGGATGGGGTATTCTGAACCGCGACATATTCCTTGCCTTATGGATCGTGATATTCGCTCTGCTGGGATTCTACCTGTTGGGAAAGATCAAACTGCGCGGCGATAGCGACCTGCCCCATGTACCTCTTGCCAGGCTTTTCCTGGCGGTGCTGTCGTTTGCTTTTACCGTCTACCTAGTCCCGGGCATGTGGGGAGCACCGCTGAAACCGATCAGCTCTATTGTCCCGCCATTGTCCACACAGGATTTTAAACTGGCGGACAACCCGATAACCCAGGTTTTCAATGATTATGAAACCGGAATGGCATACGCTGCGCAGACAGGTAAGCCGGTGCTGCTGGAGTTCGGCGGTCATGGTTGTGTGAACTGTCATAAGATGGATGCCGCCGTACTGGCTGACGAACGTGTAAGAGAGTTGATTGAAGACGAGTTTGTATTTATCGTACTCATGGTAGACGAACGCACACGGCTGCCGGAGACAATTGAGGTCGACGAAAGCGGAAGAACATCCAGGCTGCGGACCGTAGGCGATAAATGGAGTTATCTGCAGCGGCATAAATTCGGCACTCAGTCACAACCTTTTTACGTGGTGCTTGATCATGAAGGTAAACCGCTTTCCCCCTCACATGCTTATGACGAGAGCGTGGAGAATTATGTGGAATTTCTGCAGACAGGACTAAAAAATCTCAAATAACAAACAACTATTTCGTTAAGTGGGAGCAGAGTAACTGACGACAAACCGAAACCAACAAAACAAACTTGTTTGGATGGTGGTGAGGTGCGAAGGAAGAAGACGAAGTCAAATTTATTGGGACTATGCCACAGCAAGAAATAGTAGAATAAATTCAAACAGTCTAATTTTAATGAACCAACAACATTACAGAGACGGTTCGAAACACCGTCTCTGCTTTTCGATATATGAACACAAAAGAACAGAAACTGGAGGCATTCGGGCGGTTGCTCGACATCATGGATGAGCTGCGTGAAAAATGTCCCTGGGACAGGATACAGACCAACGAGAGCCTTCGGGCGAACACCATCGAGGAGACCTATGAACTGGCGGAAGCCATCCTCAACAACGACAATACCGAAATCAAAAAAGAACTGGGCGACCTGCTGCTGCATGTGGTATTCTACGCTAAAATAGGGGAAGAGAAGCAGGCATTTGACATGGCCACCATCTGCAACTCCTTATGCGACAAATTAATTTTCCGCCATCCGCATGTTTTCGGCGATCAACAGGCCGACTCGGCCGGTATGGTAGAACAGTCGTGGGAGCAGATCAAGCTGAAAGAAAAAGGGAGGAAACAAACCGTACTGGAAGGTGTACCCTCCTCCTTACCCTCCATGGTGAAGGCTTACCGGATCCAGGACAAAGCGCGCAATGCCGGCTTCGACTGGAACCAACGCCATGATGTATGGGACAAGGTGAAGGAGGAGCTCGGGGAACTGGAAACTGAAATTGAAAAAATGGACAGTGACAAGATAGAAGCCGAGTTCGGTGACATGCTCTTCAGCATCATCAATGCAGCCCGGCTCTATAAGGTGAATCCCGATAATGCGCTGGAACGCACCAATCAAAAATTCATTTACCGCTTTCATTACATGGAGAAGAAGGTAAAGGAACAGGGACGATCATTGAAAGATATGACGCTGGAGGAGATGGAAGTGATCTGGCAAGAGGCGAAAATGATGCAGCCGGATAACCTGTAACAAGCCTATTTCCCTATTCTCCAACGCGACAGGATGGTCTTTCGTTTCGGAAAAATACCGTTCTTCTTGGTGCGTACATCCTCCACCACATAGAAAATATTGCTGTCGAACTGTGTGAGCATACCCGCCAATGTTTTCATCTCTTTCCTGTCGACGACGGTCTCTATGATATCCACCTCATTAGTTGAACCGATACCGTGTGTCATCGTGGCGCCGAAATTCACCTGATTGAGTATCTGCACCAGTTCTTTTCCGTTCTTCTGGGTATAAATGCGGCAGAGTAAGATACCGTAAGCGATCCGGTTCTCCAGAAGGATACCTACATAGTTCCCCGTTGCATAACCGGCGGCATACGACAAATAGGAGACTATGTCGTTGGCACGGGAAAGAATCTGTGAGATGATCACGATCCATATAAATACTTCAACAAAGCCGATGATAGGGGCAATATTTTTTGCTCCTTTGGAAACGAAAATAATTCGCAGGGTACCCAAAGTTACATCGATAATACGCCCAAAGAAAATGATAAAGGGTAACAGCCAGGGGTAAACGTCTAAGAAATCGAACATATTTTTTTATTTAGCAATTTAGAAGTTAGAAATTAGAAATTGATGATATGTGGATTTACTGATATGTACTAATGTGATGATTTTTTACTCTCCTGATCGGTGAATTTGCTATTCAAATATTTCAAATTTTTCGTTTTAGTTTTTAGCTAAAACTCAAGAACCGGAAACCAAAGACCTCAGATAACCGGTAAAATCCCGGATATCCTCATCAGTAGTATCCCACGAACACACGAGGCGCACCTCATTACGGGCTGCATCCCAATCATAAAAGAAGTAACGCTCACGCAGCTTATCTGTAATCTCCCGGGGGAGAATAAGAAAGAGGGCGTTCGATTGCACCGGTTGTGTAATCTCTGTTCCTTCGATCCCGCTTATCTCATCATACAGTTTTTGTGCGGCGCGGTTGGATCTTTTTGCATTCTCCAGCCAGATATTCTCATTCAGGTAGGGAATGAACTGCGCGGAAATAAACCGCATTTTAGAATACAACTGGGTGGTCTGCTTCCGGTAATACTTAATGTTTTCGGCCAGTTCCTTACGCAACGGAACGAGCACTTCACCGAACATCAGTCCGTTCTTCGTTCCTCCCAGTGTAAAAATATCCACACCACAGTCAACGGTCATCTCTTTCAGCGAAACATTCAGAAAGGCGCAGGCATTGCCTAGGCGGGTCCCATCCATAAAAAGAACCATATTATGGCTGTGTGCCAGATCGGCGAGCGCTTTTATCTCCTGCGGGGTATAAACGGTACCCAGTTCCGTGGTCTGCGAGATGGCGATCACTTTGGGCTGGGAATGGTGTTCAAAGCCAAAGCCATGAAGGTAAGGACGCACCACGGCAGGTGTGAGCTTACCGTCGGGTGTAGCGATTTCTTTCAGGGCTGCACCCGTCATCTTCACGGGGGCGCCGCACTCATCCACCGCGATATGGGCGGTAGCGGCACAGAGGATCGAATGAAAAGGTAACGTACAGGCCTGTAAGGCAACCACATTACCTCCTGTCCCGTTGAAGAGGAAAAAGGGCTCTGCCTCTTTATTTCCGAGGAGACTACGGACAGCCTCCTCCGCCTCGCGGGTCCATGGGTCATCGCCGTAAGCTATGGTATGGTCGTTGTTGGCATCCTTCAGTGCCTGCATGATTCGCGGATCTACGCCGGAATTGTTGTCGCTTCCGAAACTTCGCATGATATCTCTGAGTTATATGTACAAAGATACAAAACCTTTTTGTCAACTACGCCAAATTGGCCAGCAGGAACTTACGGATCCCGTCCGGTTTCACATTTTTACGCTGAGCATAGTCGGTCACCTGTTCTTCCGATATCTCCCCGATAGCAAAATACCTGGACTGCGGATGGGCGAAAAGCAGGCCGCTGACCGATGCATTGGGATACATGACACCGTTTTCGGTGAGCGAGATACCGATCTCCGGGGTGGCGAGCACATCATGTAACAGGAAATTCACCGTCTGATCCGGAATAGAAGGATATCCCACCGCGGGACGTATCCCTTCATACTTCACGGCAAACATCTCACCAATCGAGATATTCTCTTCCGCGGCATAACCCCAGTATTCACGGCGTATTTTGGCATGCAGCCATTCGGTGGCAGCCTCCGCCAGCCGGTCGAGCAACGACTTCATCAGCAGGGCCGCGTACTCGTCGCCCTCGGCCTCATAGCGACGCATTTGTTCGTCCGCCCCCACTCCGGCGGTGACGGCGAAAGCGCCTGCGTAATCCTTCTTCCCCGTCTGGCAGGGTGCAATAAAATCACTCAGGCAGAAGTACTCATTTTTATCGCTCTTTTTCTGCTGACGCAGAAAGGGGAAGGGCGTACCGTCGATGAAGATGGTATCGTTTTCACTGTATGCTTCATATATCCCGAAAACCGCTTTGATATATTCAACATTCTCTTCTGTAAACTTCTGTAGCATATCTGCCGCATCGTCATACAGTTTCTCTGCCTCCCGCCCTTTTTCACGGTCATCCTCCCGGTATCCTGCAAGCCATGCGGCACGGGCTTCTTTGCTGCGATCCGTTTTGGTGACCGTATGGAATTTTGCTGACATATTCCACGCATGGAAAAAGAACTTCCAGTCGATATAGGGAATGATCTCCTTCATCCCGATATGCTCCAGTTTCACACGCCCCAATAGTCGGGGAACGACTGCCTCATATCTGTTCCAGTCGATGCTGAAAGCGTTTTTCCTCGCTTCCGCCAGTGAAACCAGTTCCGTCACTTTCCGGGAGCTGTTCTCCCGCAGCAGCATGTACTCATCCTTTACTTTTTGGATATAGTCGCTCCTGTTCCCGGGGCTCATCAGGTTGGCCACCGCTGACGGGCTCTGTGAGGCGTCTTTTACATAGACTACGGGACCCAGGCTGTATTTCGGTTCGATCTTCAATGCCGTATGCAACTTCGATGTAGTGGCTCCGCCGATCAGCAACGGCAGGCTGAAGCCGGCTTTTTCCATCTCGGCGGCTACAATGGACATCTCCTCGAGCGACGGGGTGATCAATCCGCTTAACCCTACGATATCGGGCTGTTCCCTGACCACCGTCTCGATGATTTTCTCGGGGGGCACCATCACACCGAGGTCGATAATCTCATAATTATTGCAGGCCAATACAATAGAAACGATGTTCTTGCCGATATCATGCACATCGCCTTTTACTGTGGCGAGCAATATCTTTCCTGCTTTCCGCTGTGCATCACCGGCAGTTTTTTCGGCTTCGATAGTAGGTTGCAGGATAGCCACCGCCTTTTTCATGGTGCGCGCCGCCTTCACCACCTGCGGAAGGAACATCTTCCCTGCGCCGAAGAGGTCGCCCACCCGGTTCATCCCGTCCATCAGCGGCTTATCGATAATATCCACTGCACGCGGATAAGCTTGCAGCGCTTCGGCGAGATCCTCCTCCATGTAATCCCCGATACCTTTTACCAGCGCGTGGCTCAGCCGTTCTTCGAGAGGAAACGTACGCCACTCTTCGATTTTACCTTTTTCCGCCTCCGGCGTCTTTTCGTCTTTGATCTTCTCGGCATAGGCCATCATCCGCTCGGTAGCGTCGTCGCGCCTGTTCAGCACCGTATCCTCCGCCAGCTCTTTCACGTCGGAAGGAATATCTTCGTAGATCACCGATTGCGCCGGATTCACGATCCCCATATCCATCCCCGCACGAATAGCATGATAGAGAAAAACGGAGTGCATTACCTCCCGCACATACTCGTTACCGCGGAATGAGAATGAAAGGTTGCTCACCCCACCGCTCACTTTGGCGTGCGGCAGGTTCTCCTTGATCCATCGTATGGTTTTGATGAAATCCACCGCGTAATTCTTATGCTCATCGATACCTGTAGCGATGGCCAGCACGTTGGGGTCGAAAATAATATCTTTCGGATCAAAACCGTTATCGGTGAGCAGCCTGTAGGCACGACCGCAGATCGCGGTACGGCGTTCAAACGTATCAGCCTGTCCCGCTTCATCGAAAGCCATCACTACCACTGCCGCACCATAACTCTGCGCCAGTCGCGCGTGATGCAGGAATTCCGCCTCCCCGTTCTTCAATGAGATGGAGTTGACTATAGGTTTACCCTGCACGCATTTCAGACCCGCTTCCAATACCTCCCATTTCGAGGAGTCGATCATGATGGGCACACGCGACACATCCGGATCGGATGCCAGCAGGTTGAGGAAATTGGTCATCTCCTCCGCACCGTCAAGGAGCCCCTCATCCATATTGATATCGATCACCTGCGCCCCATCTTCCACTTGTTTACGGGCGATATCGAGCGCCTCTTCATATTTTTTTTGCTGGATCAGCCGCAGGAACTTCCTCGAGCCGGCCACATTGCACCGCTCCCCGATATTCAAAAAATTGATCTGGGGCGACACCTCCAGCATCTCCAACCCCGAGAGCCGTAAATATTCCGGCGGAACTGCCTTTTGATGGGGAATGCCGGTCTCCACCAGGCGTGCATACTCGGCGATATGCGCAGGCGTAGTGCCGCAACACCCGCCGATGATATTCACCAACCCTTCGTCCACAAACTCTTTGATCTGGGCCGCCATCTTTTCCGGCGTCTCGTCATATTCTCCCAACTGGTTGGGCAATCCGGCATTGGGATAAGTGCTGATATAGAAAGGCGCGATCCGTCCCAGTTCTTTTACATAAGGCTTCAGTTCGGCAGCCCCCAGCGAGCAGTTCAGGCCGATGGCCAGGGGTTCGGCATGGCTGACAGAGGCGACGAAAGCACCCAGCGTCTGCCCTGAAAGAGTTCGCCCAGCTCTGTCGGAAATGGTGACGGAGAGGACAACAGGGGTTTTTATACCGGTTTCTGCCGCTACCTCTTCCGCCGCGAAAATAGCAGCTTTCGCGTTGAGCGTATCGAAGATGGTCTCTATCAGGAGCAGGTCTACCCCCCCCTCTACCAGCGCATTGATCTGCTCTTTATACGCTGCCCTGAAATCGTCGAAGACCGCTGAGCGGAACATAGGGTTCTCCACCCGGGGGCTCATCGATGCCGTTTTGTTGGTGGGTCCGATGGAACCTGCCACAAACCGGGGTTTTCCAGGTGTTTTCAGCGTAAACTCATCGGCAGCTTCACGTGCCAGCCGGGCTGCCGCCAGGTTGATCTCGGCCGCCAGATGACTCATACGGTAATCCTGCATCGAGATCGACGTGGAATTGAATGTATTGGTCTCGATGATATCGGCGCCGGCAGTCAGGTATTCCCTGTGGATCTCCCCGATCACATCGGGACGGGTGAGCGAAAGCAGATCGTTGTTGCCTTTCAGCAACGTATCGGAATCTTTGAACCGCTCACCCCGAAAGTCAGCTTCGGTGAGCCGGTAGCGCTGTATCATTGTCCCCATCGCACCATCCAAGATCAGGATGCGAGCGGGCAGAATATCCTCTATTTTCACTTTGGTCATATTTTGTTTCAATTGGTTCAAAATGGATCGTTCGGATCCATTTTCAAATATTTTCCATTTTCAGCTTTGTGCCGCCGAACCTTAGTTTCAAAACAAATCGCCTCATCCATACCACTATCCACGCTATCAGGAACCTTACCCCTAATATCCACCAGACGGATACGCCGAGGGCCACGAAGAGCAGATTATCTTCCAATACGGAGTGAGACATGGCAAGGTGGTAGTTCAACAAATTGGCGTCGGTTCTGTTCACTTTTCCCTCCTTCATCTGATCCATCATCAGTGCGCCCCCGTATGCCAGCCCCACGATATAGCCGATAAGCCAGAGGAATCCGGTGCTTACAGGCAGGCCGAAAAAGCTGAGTACCGGCTCAATGCCTTTGCTCATTTTGGGTATTATCCTGTAAGCGTCGAGCAGATGATAGAGCAGGTTCAGAGAGAACACAATCACGGTGATGAGAAGGGTTACCTGGAATGAGCTTCTCAGCCAAAGCAGCAACAGGTCGCCCAATGAAGCCATCCCGGCTACGTCGGCCCGGACAAAAACAGGATTTCCCATATCCTGCGGCAGGACCAGGTTCAATCCCAGGCCTACCACAATGCTCATCCCGACCCGTAACGCAGTCACCGTCCAGAACGGTGTTCCCGTCTTTGCCTGAATAGCGCTTTCCACAGGGAGATTATGTGATATCTGGCACATCAGCGCCAGGATGGTAAGCTCCCTCAGGGTAATGGACATGGAAGTGATGATGGCCAGCGGCGCATAGAGTGGCAGAAAAATGCTGGTAATAAAAACAATAGCGGTACTGCCGGGCAATCCCATATAGACAAAAACGGGATCGAGCAGGCCGGCCATAAAAGTAAGTATGCCGTAGTAATCCAGCAATCTCACGATCAAGGATACCGGCAAAATGATCTTAAGCAGCCATAACGTGGTACGGCTCGATTTCCTGAACGCGGGAAAAAGTATATCTTGGCGAAACTGCATTATTTCTTAAACATCCGGTCCATTGAACGTTTATCCTCTTTCTCTCTCAATGACTGTCGCTTATCATACTGCTTCTTTCCTTTGGCCACCGCGATCACCACTTTGGCCAATCCTTTTTCATTGATGAACAGCCGGATAGGAATAATAGTAAAGCCGGTTTCTTTGGTAAGACGGGAAAGTTTGCGCAGTTCGTTTTTGCTGAGGAGCAGTTTACGGTCGCGCCGGGCGCTGTGATTATTGTAGGTACCGTAGAAATATTCGGCAATATGCATATTGCGTACCCACAATTCGCCCCGTTCGAAGAAACAATAGGTATCCACCAGGCTGGCCTTTCCCAGCCGGATCGACTTGATCTCCGTGCCGGTAAGCACAATACCTGCCGTAAAGGTCTCCACCAGTTCGTAATCGAAGGTGGCGCGCTTGTTCTTTATATTGATCGCTGCTTGCTTCATCATTTGATCAGATAGGAGAAAAGGGCGCGGACAAGGACCGGCGCCAGAATGATAATGGCAGATGCCACTGCGGTAAAGTCAGCGACTCTTGCCGACGGCACTTTCATAAAATAAAGGGTTCCGCTATTCACCAGATAAATGGTGTAAAGCGCCAATATCCAGAGAATAAAGAGTTCGGACACAAAGGGGGTGATGATAAACAAGGCGTAGAGCACCACCGAAGCATATCCCGTAAATTGCTGGAAACGGGGTAAGTCCTTATTTAACCCTAAGCGGGGGGCAGCCTCGTTCAGGATATAAGAGGCAATAAAATATCCTCCGTAGATTCCCACGACATTGACAATACTGCCCTTCAGCGCATTCTCCACATTCCCGTCCCGTACGAACCACAAACCACCCACGAAAGAGGTAAAGGCAATAATCCCGAAGATGGGATGGAGAAAACGGGAGAGAAACTCATGCTGCGTCCTCTTTTCCTTTTCGAGATCTTTCCACGCGCCGGGAGACGCAACGATGAGCTGTGCAATGGTGATAAAAATATCCCTCCACATTCCTTTTTGATTTTGAACTGCAAAGGTACGTATTTCTTGTTAATAACGAAAAAGGGCAGAAAGATTGAGGCTGTTTCAAAAACTATCTTCCATAGAGAAAACGAAGAACCTTTGAAACAGCCTCGATAAAATATTCCGGAACAGGGATCTTATTCCTTAATGATCGTCATTACATACGGCGGTGTTTTATAAAGCTCAAGGGTACCATCGGTTTTTTTACGATAGTAGCGGAAATATACCTGCAGGTTTTTTGAAGAGCCCGAAGAGGGGATGCTTGCCACATACTGATTATGGATCTGTTTAAGATCTACCGCTACCAGAATATCGCTTTGATCTTTTTCGACCGTTCCCACGGAATTCACCAGACGGACATCGATAATAATTTCATTTTCAGATCCTTCAGAAATATTATGATAAAATCTTAATTCTTTTTTATTGCCGTCCCCCTTTTCATAACCATATTCGCAGATCCAATGGTAACCGAAATAGGCACCGCCGTATAAAGCCTGTTGGAATGACGCTAACGGAAGTTCCGGTTCTTGATCGGGCGCATCAGCGGATATAAGGAGCGTTTGTTCGATAGGATCTGAAATGTCGCTTACTGTAGCGTTGTATATGCCATCCTCTGTAATTGTATTCTCACTCTCTTTCCAAGAGTAAGCAATAAATACAAAGCTTCCCGGATCTTGTGTTTTAATTTGTGTGGAAGTTATGGGTAATCCTTCTATTGTGCGGGCATAAATTACACCCAATTCCGTACTTGCGATATACGACAGGGGTGTTCCCGAATAGGAGGTCTCGTTATCTCCCAGACAAGATGTCATCAGAAAAGCTGTTCCGATAACACTCAAAAATAAAATTACTTTTTTCATCTCTACTTTCTATTTTATGTTAATATTAAAATTCATATCTCAATCCCACATTCAGATCCATCACGATCTTCCTGTCGGAGTAGATGGTTTTATATTCGTTTTTTGCATCAAAATAATAAGCTCCTCCGATTTTCCCATATACCCTCAGCTTGTCATAGAGGGGATAGGAAAGCCCCACGCCGGCATTGACCGAGATCTGGGGATTCCGCTGGGAGATCTTTTCAATCTCCTTCTCTTCCGATTCCTCTGATGCGTTGTTTAAATTCACTGTTTGTCCTTCCCTCACTTTCCGGAATTCACCATATACATCTTTCTCCACCATTCCCCCTACGGAAGCATACACATTCAGTCGTTCCAGAGAGAAGAGATTGTAGTTCACATTCAACGGGATACCCAGATAATGGAGCTTTTGTACCTCCTCTACCCTGAAGTTGTTATTAGTGTTCCTTGTCTTGGAGTTAAGATAGGAGTAAACGAGGCCGGTTTCAACGGAAAGGTCATCGAACAGGTATTTAGAGACCGTGATGCCGAACGACACCGGTTGGTCATGCTCCATTTCCGAAATATTGTCCGCCGTATTATTGGCCTGGACTTGCAATTTATTGGCCTCCGACATATACTTGTTATCGGGAACTGCCATAACGCTCCGCAGGGTCATAGGCGAATTCACCGTTTGCTGATAGCCGGTCAGCCCCCCTCTCCCATTGACGGCAAGCAGGAGATTTTTCTCGCCTCTTTCACCAGCTCGTCCGGCAAAAAGAATTTCCTCATCTCCTCCAACCATAATAGTCTCCTCCGCCCGCAACTCTTTCTCACTTTGTTCCGCATCCTTTTCCACAGATTTGGCCAATAGGCGAAGTGCGCCGGTATCCATCATCCTTCTTTTCGTACCCTCCATCTGTAATTTCTCACGCTTCATCCACGCCACCATCATTCTCGCGGGAGTAGAAGGGCGAACAACCGGTTCTTTTCCGGCTCTTGCTTTTCCGGAGGCACTTGCAGCCAACAACCGTTCGGCTCCTGCAGGCTGAACAACCGATTCGGGTACGGATTCCGGTGCTGTTGTCCTCTCTGTACCGGTATCCGGCGTACTGCCGGTGAAAGGTGTGGTCGTAGTCGATTCGGAAACCATCCTCTCCGTCTGTTCCATAGGATTCCGGATAAACAGTATGCTGCCGATAAGCAATACCAGCACGGCAGCTACCGATCCGGCATACCACCTTCGGCGGAGTGCCGTCCGGGCAGCAGCAGCTGCCTTCAGCGACCGTTCCACGCTCTGCCAGCCATCTGACGGGACAGGCGCCTCAAAACCGCTGAGTTTTGATTGAAATCCTTTTCTAATATCGTTATCTGACATCATTGTATCTGTCTTTGATTGTTATGCAGGATGGCTGAAATTTTCTTCCGTAGCATATTCTTTGCCCTGAAAAATTGCGAACGCGACGCTGCTTCATTAATACCCAGTACTTCGGCAATTTCCTTGTGCGACATCTCTTCGAAAATATACATATTGAATACTGTCCTGTATCCGGGCGGTAAATCCCTTATCATGCCGAATACCTCTTCCCTGGGAATATTTTCAATATCGAGTAAATTATCCGCCGGGGTTTCCGATTCATCGGCATTGATATAGCTGTATTCTTCCATAAACCGGTACTTCTGCTTCTCTTTCCTGTAATTCTCCAATGCCAGATTCACGAAAATCCGTCTAAGCCAACCTTCAAAAGAACCCTTGCCCGAAAACGAGCCAATCTGCGTGAAAGCACGGATGAATCCGTCATGCAACAAGTCGCGGGCTGTCTCTTCTTCCCCGCTGTAACGCAAACACACCGCCATCATTACAGGAGCATACCGCTCATATAATATCTTCTGGGCATTACGGTCCTGTTTCTTACATGCTATGACAAGTTGCGAATCATCCATTCTTAACCGCAGTTCATTTTATTAGATGAAAAACAAGAAAAAACGCTGCATGAAACCATAAGCTTTTATCTCTATTTACGCTTTTTTAAGAAATAAATAACCATGGTCATCATCAGGCAAAAATTTGCCTGCACCAAAATTACTATCAACAGAAAGAACCGGCAAATGAAATTAATTAAGAATATGTAAATTTAAATTGCGGTATAACTCTTTTTTCCCTATTTTTGTCTACTTAATCAATTAATAATTACTCTATGAAGGATTTTTTGAAAATCATGCTTGCGTCTGCTTTGGGTTTTATCATTGCGTACATTCTCTTTTCAATCATTGCAATGATCTTTATTTTCGGCGCGATGGGATCTTTTGTCGGATCCATGTCGACTACCGAAAAGTTCATTCTTCAGGATAATACGGTATTGAATCTCCGCCTGAACGGCCCCATCACCGAACGCACACCCGAAGAGGATCCGTTCACTTCCCTGATCGGTTCCGACCGTCCTTCACCTATAGGGTTGAATGATATTGTGAGCGCCATCAGGAAAGCAAAGAACAACGATAAAATAAAAGGAATATATCTGGATTCCCGTATGTTCTCGGCATCCATAGCCACATTGGCAGAGATCCGCCATGAACTGGAAAGTTTCAAAGAGAGCGGAAAATTCATCGTTTCCTATGCCGACACCTATACGCAGGGAGGCTATTACCTGGCTTCCGTGGCCGACAAAGTGGCCGTCAATCCGCAGGGGATGCTCGATCTCCACGGGCTGGCCTCCATACCGGTTTTTTATAAAGATGCCCTCGACAAGCTGGGGATCGAAATGCAGATATTCAAGGTAGGAACCTATAAGTCTGCAGTGGAACCGTTTACCCGGAACGAGATGAGTGAGGAAAACAGGGAACAGGTCTCTTCTTTCCTGAACGATGCCTGGAGCTTCCTCAGGGATGATCTTGCCGAAGCCCGCTCGCTCACGCCGGCCGATATCGATTCACTGGCCAATAGCCTGCCGTCCGTCCAATCGACCGACTTCCTGCTTTCGTCCAATCTGGTAGATACCCTCCTTTACGAAACGGAGATGAAGGATTACCTGAGGAACCTGCTCGACATCGATAAAGATGCAAAGATCCCGTCAGCGACAGTCTCCAATATGAAATCGGTCACCACAAAAACCGTGAGGAAAACCGACAATACTATCGCCATCTTATATGCCTACGGGAATATCGCTTCGGGTTCCGGCTCATCCAATATTCAGGATAAGTATATGGTGGACCAGATTGAGAAACTGAGAAAAGATAAAGAGATAAAAGCGGTGGTGTTCCGCATCAACTCGGGGGGTGGCAGCGCCTATGCTTCCGAACAGATATGGAAAGCCATCACCGACCTGAAAGCGGAAAAGCCGGTCGTGGTTTCCATGGGCGATCTGGCGGCTTCCGGCGGTTATTATATCGCCTGCAACGCCGATAAGATAGTGGCCCAACCCACCACTCTGACCGGGTCGATCGGTATTTTCGGTGCTATCCCCAGTTTTGAGGGGACTGCCAAAAAACTCGGCATTTCTACCGATGAGGTGAAAACCAACGAGTTTTCCGACTTCGGCAATATTACACGCCCCTTCAACGACAGGGAGAGCCAACTGCTCCAGACCATGATCGAGAGGGGGTACGACCTCTTCCTCACCCGCTGCGCGGAAGGACGCGACATGCCGAAAGACTCGATGGAGCTCTATGCCGAAGGCCGGGTATGGACAGGGAACCAGGCCAAAGAGATCGGACTGGTGGATGAACTGGGCGGAATCGAGAGAGCTATTGAAATTGCCGCCGACATGGCCAACTTAGGCAAGAGTTACGTAGTGT
>NZ_CALNAT010000160.1 GCF_937873925.1 uncultured Proteiniphilum sp.
AGAATCAAACATACACTGCATGACGCTTGGTTTTCAAAGCATTGCACAAATGAATGATGCCATTGCACGTGTAACACGCATACAAAAAGAAACGGCCTGAGTAGCTACCCCACTATCCGGTAAACAATTCAATAAGGAGAGATAAACGAAATAAAATCAGAACGGGTAACCTATCGCAAAATGGAAAGCAAAATCGCGGCGGAAGTCCGGTTTGAAGATGGTCCATCGGGAACCTGCCGGAAGGCCGGGATTATGCGCTTTCATTCCCCCGTCTATCCTGATCAGCAGAAAGTTGAGATCTAAACGCAGACCTAGTCCATAGGCCACGGCCAGTTCCTTGTAAAAACTGTTCCACCGGAACATACCGCCCGGTTGTTCTACATAGTCCCTGATAGTCCATATATTCCCGGCATCGACGAAAGTGGCCAGTTCAAACAAATTGGTGAGCTTACGCCGGAACTCCACGCTCAAGTCAAGCTTCACATCACCCACCTTACGGCCGAAATCAGATCCTACGGAATCGCGACTGTAGGTTCCCGGTCCCAATGTACGGGTGCTCCACCCTCTCACACTATTGGCCCCGCCGCCGAAATAGCGCTTCTCGAAGGGCAGGATAGTGGAATTTCCGTAAGGGTAGGCCATGCCTAATGCCAGATGCGCGGCAATAGTGTTGTTGTCATTGAAAGTATGGGATGCGGCTATATCGAAATCGCCCTTCACATACTCGGAATAGGGCAATTTGAAAATTGTCTCGAACCCATTTTCATTCTGTTGCCCTGCCCCCAGACTGGTGAAGACACGGGGCAGCCATCCCGCCACTTCTACCCCTGAGCGGATCCGGAAGGGAATTACCGGCATATCCCTTCTCGCAATGCGGTTATAATTGGTATAAGTGACAGTGTATGCGCTGCGTACGATCAACTGGTCATCATAACTATACCGCAAGATCGGATTAGCGTCCTCACTCAGATAAAGTTCTTCGAACCGTTCGGATTTCCAGGGCATCCTTACATAGGTAACCCCGACCGGTTCCAGCATATGTTGCAATCGCCATTCCATAGAGGCCCACTGGAAGCGGGAGGAGAGGTTAAAGAACTGACGCAGGTATTCCGGCCGTTTCTGGAAGTTGAGCCCCGCGGAAAACTCCGTGGAGGCCGAGGGTTGATCTTTGAGTTGTTTTATCACCCACGGAAGCAGTAATTGCGGAATGGAAAGGAACACCTCCGCCCCATATTCATAAAAACTATTGTCCAGGAAATTCAGGCTGTCGGACGCCGTGATGAATTCATAAGCAGCATTCAATTGAACACGAAATGTTTCTCCCCCCTTCAGGAAGTTCCGGTGTTCATAGGTCACATTGCCCGCAACTCCGAGGTCGCCTGCCGAATTGGTGCCGTCCACTCCGAACTGCGTGTAATGAAGGTTTCCCGGAAAGAGGGTGATCTTCGAGTCGATGTAGGCCGAGTCGTTTCGTATTACGGGGGTCAGGTTGATCGTCGTCTGGTTCACCGGCCCCATCCCGTTCAGTGACGCATAGGTCCGCTCTACAATCCTGTCGGAATAAAGCCGCCCGGGACGTAAGAAGGTGTTATAATAAACAGCCTGTGGGCGCAGGAAACGTTCTCTTTCTGAAACAATCTGCATCCCCCGGTATTCTATCGTATCTAACGGTAGTTGGCGGGTGGAGTCTTCCAGAAGAGCCGCATCTACTCCGTTGATCACGGTCACATTTCCCATATAGTACTGTTGATGGAAGGTCGTATCGGAGGGATTGTTCAGGGCAAGCGTCACATCCACCTGACTGGTTCCCACGGTGGTGTCGGCAATAAAATAGAAGTTATCTTTCAGAAAATCGTAATATCCCCTGTTCCTGAGTATAGTGGTCATCCTTTCCCTGCCTTCCTCCAGTACGGAGAGATCGAAAATATCGCCTTCTCTCATCACTTCGAGCCGTCTGGCCTGATTCAGAATATTATAGATAGTCGTATCGGTCGAGTGAATAGTATCCCTGAAGATACGGATGCGATGGGGTTCGTGCCCTGTCACATCATAAGTTACATCGGCTTTCTTATCTTTTTTTACCACGGCGGTATCTACCTCTGCATTCAGGTATCCCTTGTTATTCAGATGCAGCCGGATCTGTTCTGCCGAGATAACAGTCAACTGTTCGTTATAAAGTACGGGGGGTTCGCCGTATTTGAGCAGCAGCCTGTTTACCCATGTGGAGGTATCCTCGGGTATATTATACATATGCAGTTTCACCTTCCCCAGCAAAAACACCGATGAGTTGGGTTTCTGCCGCAGATAGGGCTTCAGGGCGGACGAGCCGATACCTTTCACATCCGATTCTATCTCGGTCTTGTTGAGAAGATAGCTCCCTTCGGGCACCTTTTTAGTAACATCACAGGCGACCAATGTAAATATCCACAATATGAAGACTATATACTTTTTCATATAATTAGCCCATTAGCACATCAGCACATTATTAATTAGCTGATTTACCGATGTGCCGATTAGCAGATTAATTAATAAATCATTAAATCAACCCATCATCAAATCATTACTCCTTTTCTTCTTTTTTCCTGATAAATCTGAAGTCAAACAGATCCCTGAATCTTTTCGCCTCCCGGGTGACCATCACCCCTACCCCTTGCGTGGTAGGTGCACGGCGGTAGAACCGTTCATTGGCCCTGTTAAAGGCCCTTAGCATAAGCCAGTTGTTGATGTCATACTCCAATTCAAATTCTCCCAGAAATGCCTGCTGACCGGCCAGCATACTGTTATCCCCGTAACTCAGATTGGTGTTTATGCGCAGCCGGTTGTTCATCAAACGGGTAGAGACATCCACCCCCATCCTCACGTTATCGAGGGTGCCATCGACCGACTCCAGGTTGGTACTGATCGACCAGTTGTCGCTCAGTGCACGGGCAAACAGGGCATCCAGCCCCCGGGACAGGGTGTTGGCCGCTAATTTTGTAAATACCGACGAACCAAAGTCCAGGTCGGGAGATCCCTGTGACGGAATAAAATTACCGGTAGTCACAAGATAAGCAAACTGAAGGATCTTTGTCTCTTCATCAGGAATAAAGCTATTTACCCGCTGTTGAATATCGTTGGAACTTTCCGGCAGTTCAATATCATATTGCAGGTCCATCTCTTCCAGATCTCCCCTGATATGAAGCAGCGCGTTCACAGCTACCCGTGTATTGGCCAGCTCGGTGGAGAATGTGGGGCTGAGTGCGGTCAGATCTGCCTTTACAGGCAGGTAAGCGGTGACATTGAACTGCGTATTCATGGGGTTACCCTCCATAGAGAGCTTGCTTCCTTCCCGAATATTGAAGTCTATCGAGCGGAGATTCTGTATATTGTAATGGAACTTTCCGTCATGAATGACATAGTCTCCGTAAAGACGTGCCGAAGGTGTAGCTCTGGAGTTAAAGTTGATATTCAACTCGCCATCGCCGCTCACATTAAGTGCATTCCCGGTAGTTGGGTCGAGTACCACACCCGCTTCGAGCAACTGGTTCAGGTTCACGGTGATGTTCATCACAATGGGAATACCCTGGGACATATTCCTGCCGGGCTGTCCCGCAGTTTCTTCATTTTTCCGTAGGAATGTCAGGGAATCAGGCTCCCGGAATTTGCTGCTGACATAGATTATACCACTGTACTCCGTCGCTTTTGCTGTTTGCGGGACCACTATGGTTACATTCGATTTGCTGGAACTGGTCAAATTCCCATCCCCGAAAATTCCGGAGGGAGATCCCGTCACATTCAGCTCTCCCGACAGTTTCAGGCTACCGTAAGCCATCAGGTCAGTCCGGTTTGCATTGTTCAATAGCATAAAATCGTTGAAGCGGATACCGGCTTTATAAACCATACGCCCGAAATTGGTGTGCGACAGACTCACGTTCAGTGTGGCGGTATGGTTGTTCTGGTCACGGATTACCAGATCTTTTAATCCCACATTGTCCCTGCTGATCTCTATTTTATCGGAGATATAATAAGTTACATTGGTAAATGCCACCTTCATCATTCCGTCATCAATTCCCAGCCATCCTTCCGTTATCGGTGCAGAGAGAGTGCCGGTGACACGTATCTGAGAATTCAGACGCCCGTCCAGTTCACTGAAAATGTCGGTAGTAAATGGCTTAATAGCCGTCAGTTTAAAATCAGTTATTTTGAGGTTAATATCCATGGGAGACGTGCTATTATCCCCGGTAGGAATATATCCCTGAATATCGAGGCTGCGCTCTCCCCTATCCTCGAGCCAGGCATTCAAATTAAGACCGGAAAGGACGTTATCCCAATTCGCTTCGACCCGGAATGTACCGATAGTGTCTCCCTGCGCCGTAATATTCTCTATCCGGAGATCTTCGGTACGGATCATCGGGTCGCCCAATGCCTGCTGCACGTATATCTCACCATTGATAGAACCGGTAAAGTTGGTCACATTAAATGTATTGAGGATATTCGCCAGTTCCGTATTATTGAAATATATCCGGATATTATCGGTTTCGTTCTTGGAGGCTACCCCCTCTATGCCCAGCAGGAGCATATTATCTTCACGCATTCCGAAATTGGAGATCACGATACTGTCAGTGCTGTAGGCGATAGTAGCATCGTTAAAATCGATCTGTTTACCGTTGAAGATGATACTGGCAGGAAGGAGGTGGATGTTTGCCGCAAGCCGGTTTTCACTATCACGCAGAAATCCCGCCGCGATCAATAATTCCCCGTTGGAGCGGGTAGCGTTTTGCTGGATATCGAACGACAGATGGTTATTTACGGAATCCGAAACTGCATCACTGTGTAATTTTACATTCATATATCCGGTATTCTGCACCAGATAGCTGTTCACGTCCAGCCCCAGTCCGGACATACCACTGAGCAGGTTCACCTTGGTTTCGCGGATATCATTGGCGCCGACCATCAACCGGGGAAGATGAGCGTCGATCCGCAGCGACTCCTCAGTCGTCATGTCCACACTGCCGGAGATGGTCGCCGGCTCCACATTATAAAATGGCAATGAAAGGGCATAGGAGAGATCTTCCGTGTTCTGAAGCTGGATATTGAATTGGAAATTGTTTTTACCCGCCTCAGGTTGTGCCTGTTGTATTTCTTTTACACCGATCACCGAGGGGAGATGGGGATGAATTACCTGCATCAGCTCTGCCCCGATAGTAGAAAAATAATAATCGCCGGTGATATTGCCTTCAAAAAATGAGGACATGAATTCGATTTTCTTTCCCTGGCCTTCATCGGCCGACGCTTCTAAAAAAATAGCGCCGGGATTATAAATAAAATTACTGTCGCCCAGCGAGATGTTCTCCATCACCACGGTCCCCGTCAGGTCGTCCAACGAACTGCCCGCCAGGTTGCCGTCAATATTCACTCTGAGATAGGGATCTTTCCAGCTCTCGTTCGCCACGAAAGGCGTCAGATCGAGGCGCTCCACATCCGCCTTCACATCAAATTTCATTGCTTCCCCGAATGTCATATTGCCGGAGAGATCGAACTTGTTCTTTTCCATATCGGAACGAATCTCCGCAACCACACTACTGCCACTATATACTCCATCGAAGAAGATATTATTGTAACGATAATCCCTGAAGGACGTCGATTCAATCCGGCCGTCGGCCGCCACTGTCATCCCTGCATCCTGCAGGACAGAAATTTTGACATCCGTGGTGAGGGTGGTGGTGCCTACGCCGGCATCCTTTCCTATAATATTGGCCACCTGGATGTTCCTGGCTCTCACCGGTCCTTCAAAAACAAAGCTTTTGAATTCATTGCCGATACGCCCGGTTCCTTTGAGGGTTACCTGGCCTTGCTCTGTAGTGAGGTCACCGTCATAAAGAAATTGCTTCAGATGGCCATCGGCTTTTATCCGCAGATCAAGGTCGCCCATTGCCTGTAGCTGGTCGGGCGGAGTGAAGTCGGGTGACCCGGCGCGGAACAACGCCTCCAGGTCTTCCTGCGAAACGGACAGATTCCGGAGATTCACATGCAATTCACCGTTATTAATATCACTGTAGTCGGAAACGGATCCTGATATATTGAGTTCCGTATCGGAACCGTACCGGAAATCTAAATTATTCAGCACGGCTTGCGGCAATTCTCCCTCTGCGCTGATCTCAAAAGAGATTGGTTTATCGAGATGGGCAACCCGGGAAGAGAAAATAGTTACATCGCGCGGGTCGATCATATTGCTTTCCGCGGTAAGAGAAAACGCTTTCGACCCCAGGTCGTAGGCGGCGTCCTTAATCTGGATACGCGATCCGTTCAAAGCGACAGTCACTCCGTCAGTACTCAACAAAGAATCCTCCCCCCTCACCCGGGCTTTCAGATTGTGGAGTGAAAGGCCGGCATTCTTTTCCAGAAAGTTAAGATGATTTACTTCGGCCTGCATATCTTCCAGACTCAGAAAATCCGCTTTCCCCCGGAAATTAAAGTCTTGCAGGTCTATGTGACTGACATTAAAGGTTCCGGGAGTCTCAGGTACCGAAAGAATATTATACCGGAGCTTTCCATTCTTTAATATCGCTTCGTTGGCGGTTATACGCCACGGTTTCTTCTCCTTCTCCACCTTTAGGGTATCCTCCTTGGCGAAGGCATCGATAATAAACTGAAAATTAAAGGGATCGTCGGGCGATGTGCGGTGTATATTGGCCGTAAAATTCTCAAGACCCACCTTATGCACCGTCACCTTGTTTCTCAGGAGATCCAGCGCATGGAGGCGTACTGCGATCTTGCCCACATACAACAATGTATCCTGCTGGAGGTCCTCTACATAAACCCCTTCGAGTTCCACGGTATTGAAAAGGCGGATACGGATACTCTCCAGATCAATTTTCGTTTTGAGGAGCGGCCTGAATTTTTCCAATGCCATGTTAGCCACACTCTTCTGCACTGCAGGAATGCTGAAAGCAATGAAAAGCAGTATATTCAACAATATAATACTAACAATGACAATGGCGAATATGCGGACAATTTTAGCGACCAACTCAATTGAATTATTATGAATGAGCGACTTTGATTGTTTAATAATACAATATTACAAAAAAAGGGGGTCAAAAGTTCGTATCCGGTAAACTTTTAACCAAAAATAGGTTTTTTGGATTTCATTCTACTTATTTCCACAACAAAGAACTATCGCCGTAACTCAAAAACCGGTAGTCGTTTTGCAGCGCATAGTCGTAGATCTTCCTCCAATCATCGCCCACAAATGCAGAAATGAGCAATAACAACGTACTTTGAGGCTGGTGAAAGTTAGTGATGATGGCATCGGGAAAATGGAATTCATAGCCGGGGGCGATCATCAGTTGGGTGCTAGAAATAAGACGTTCCTGCCCGGTCTCTTCAAGATACCGGAGAATATTTTGAAGCGCCTGTTCCGGAGCAATCTCTTCGACATCGTCATACGGTTCCCATTGTTTTACACCCAGTTCATCGGCAGATATGCCCGGATCAGTACCGAGTTTCCTTCCGATATAGTAAAGGCTTTCCACAGTACGCATGGAGGTGGTTCCCACCACCACGACTTTCCCTGAATGATGCAGTAATTGCTCAATAGTCTCTTTTGGCACGGAGATGAATTCGGTATGCATCTCGTGACCGGCTATGGTTTCGGTCTTCACAGGCCTGAAGGTGCCTGCCCCCACATGGAGTGTGACTTCGGCCGTCCGGATCCCTTTGTCACGAAGCCGATCCATCACTTCTTCCGTGAAGTGTAAGCCTGCCGTAGGCGCCGCCACAGACCCTTCGGAACGGGAATAGACCGTTTGATAGGTCTCATCATCCTTCCTCTCCGCAGGACGGTTCAGATAAGGAGGGATAGGTAATTTCCCGGCAATTTCCAACAGCTCCGAGAAAGTGAATTCCTCATTATCCCAGGAAAACCGCACCACCGTGTCACTCCCTGTTATGGCCGCCTTTTCGGCTTTCAACGTCACTACACTGTTTCCGGCAGGTATCTGTATCCGCAGCGGCTCCTCCTTCCACCGTCTGGCATTTCCGACCATACAATGCCAGGAGCAGTGACGGCGTTGCTGAAAATTCACCGTATAGTCGGCCGGATGATGCGGTGAGAGGCAGAATATCTCAATCTGCGCACCGGTCTCTTTCTGAAACAACAGCCGGGCATGGATCACCCTGGTATTGTTAAACAGGAGCAGGGTTCCTTCCTGAAGCAGTCCGGGCAGATCCCCGAACCGGGAGGTACTGATCTGCGACCCGTCGTATACCAATAACCTGGACGCATCTCTTTGATGAAGAGGATACTTCGCTATTTTACCGTCGGGAAGAGGATAATTATAATGGGATATCTGTAGTTGCCGGATCTTCTCCTTTTTCATTTTTTTACTATCAAAAAAACGATTTTTCGTAATAATTAATGCTTTTATTCCGCAAAATTAGTCAACTTTGCAACACGTAACAAGAATAAAAGAGTCAAAACAGGCATTTCCATCAAAAACTCGCCTTGACAGGTGAAACACACTGACACTTTACAATGAATAAATTATCAACAGGGGACACGGTCCGTTTCCTCAACACAGTAGGAGGAGGGATCGTAAAGGGCTTCCGGAACAAACAGGTGGTAATCGTGGAAGATGAACATGGCTTCGACGTACCTGTACTGATCTCGGAATGTGTCGTGGTAAAACCGGCAGGCAATGAAAAGCTGACGCAGTTGGCCGAGGAGAAAGACGTTTCCTTCGATATAGCGAGCCTCGCCTCAACACTCCATGCAACGGCAGGAGAGGAAGAGAGAAAAGAGCAGCCTGAGGAAACCCCGGAAGGTGAAAAGATCACCGCTTGCCTGGCGTGGCTTCCCCTGGATATAAAGAACCTGTCGTCCACGGCCTACGAGTGCTATTTCGTGAACGACAGCAATTACTATCTCTTTTTTAATTATATGAACAAGGAAGGGGATTCCCTGAAAATCCGCTATAGCGGCCTTATCGAACCCAATACCAAGATCTTTCTGGAGGAGCTTGAAAAAAGTGACCTCAACGATATAGAGAAAGTGATCGTGCAGTTCATTGCATTCAAGCGCCATAAACCGTTCAATTTAAAAAATCCCTGTTCGGTGGAGTTGCGTATCGATACGGTGAAATTTTACAAACTGCACAGTTTCGGGGAAAACGATTATTTCGAGGATAATGCGCTTATCCGCTTCATCATACAAAACGATACCCCTGAAAATGAACTTCACGTTTCGGCAGGTGACCTGGAGCACGCGATGAAAGAAAAAAAGCGACAGGACGGCCGTTCGCAGGGAGAACCGGTCGAAAAAAAAAGAAAAGAAACGGTGACCGAGATCGACCTGCATATCAATGAACTGCTCGACACCACCGCAGGAATGAGCAATGCTGATATACTGGAATACCAGTTGAATAAATTCAATGAGGTGATGAATGAACATATTCACCGTAAAAACCATAAAATTGTATTTATCCACGGCAGAGGGGACGGCGTACTCAGAAATGCCATCCTTAAAGAGTTGAAAAAGAATTATCCCAAATGTTTTTACCAGGACGCCTCTTTTAGTGAATATGGCTATGGAGCGACCATGGTGACGGTTAAATAAAAAATAAATATTGACGTATGAAAAAGATGATCCTGCTCCTCAGTGTAGCCATTTTCCTTAACGGCTGCGATGTAGTAAATAAAATCGGGGGGGCCTACCAGCTTTCACAAAGCGAATACCGCTATCGTTCGTTAGACAATATTCAACTGGCAGGAATAAGTTTAGGCAACGCTTCCGCCATTTCGGTATCAAAACTGGCTTCCATAGCTACCGTCCTTGCAGGGGGATCCGCCATGCAAAACATCCCTTTCAGTATGACGCTCAATATGGATGTGACCAATCCGAACAACAGCGCCGCTTTTCTCGATGCATTGGATTATGCCATCCAGATCAATGAAATGGATTTTGCGGAAGGGAAAATGGATATACCCATCCGCATCGAGCCGGGAGAGACAAAAGTCGTTCCTATTCCCATCAGTGTGGACCTGAGAAATGTGATGAACCGTTATTCTCAGCAGCGGGTGACCAACGAGATGAGCGCTTTCCTCGGCATCACTCCCAATAAGACCTCCGTAACCGTGAAACTATGGCCTAAGCTCACTGTAGGCAATACGGTCCTTAAATCGCCGGCAGCTATCCCTGTGGTATTCAATTTCGGAGGAAAGGAATAACAGGCTGCGGCATAGCAGCATCATTAGAGGAATTATTTTCCCGCCTCCTCAAACAGGATCCGTGCGCGGCAGGTAATTCCTTTTTCACGGGTTTCAATCTGGAAAAGATAATCTTCCGGAGCAACCATCCGGCGGTATACCTCGCCGCTGTCGCCATAGGTAATCTCTTTCAGAAAATTGATCTCGAACCGCCGGATATAGTGTTTCCGGTAAAAATCGAGCGAGAAACAGTCCGATATCCATTGCACGTAATTCAGGCTGTTGACATGGCCGTTGACATCGATATCACTGTATTTTACCGTGAAGGTGTTGGCCACCTCTCCCTCTATATTGGCCATCCTGTCGGGTTCACCCAACGGCGTACTTTCATGCACAATATACCGTTGCATGGAGGGTATGGTATCCAGCCGTATGGTGCGCCGCGTGCGCATATCGATGACCGCCCAGGATGATGCCGCGTGGCCGATCACCGTTCCGGCACCGTCCCTAATCCGGAAATTACGGGTAGTAAATGCGGTTCCCACATGCTCAATCCACGTCTCAATGGAAAGGGTATCTTTCTCCGTAGGGAATCGTTCCATATCGATCACCAGACGCGAAAGCACCCAGGTGCAATACTCCGTCTGCAGTTCCAGCAGGCCGAAACCATTTTCATCCGCATTCCTGCCGGCCGTGATCAGCACCATATTGGTGAACGACCTCAGCGAAACTCTCCCCCGGAAATCGATATCCTGCGCCTCAATATCGAAATTGTATTTTTTCTTCGCACTCATTTTTCTCTTTGACTTATTTCTTCTTCGCACCTCACCGAAATTCAAACAAGTTTATTTTTGGTTTCGGTTTGTCGTTGGTTGGGCTATGCCATAGCAGGAACTATTTCATTAAGTGAGAGCAGAGCAAATAAATTGGCTTTGCCGAACGCAGAATTAACAATCGAGGAGCGAAGGCGACTCAAATAGTCTAATTTTATTGAAATCTTTTCTCTTTTTGAACCCCAAAGGTACAAAAATATCCAAAAGCAACCCTTATTCTCCGGCTGATTTACCGATTATAGTTCATTCTCCTCACTACGTGAAACCCGTTGGGTTTGAAGCCGGAAAATAACCCGCCTGCCATTATAGCCTGTTATCCTATTACCGGGCGGCAGTCTGTGAATGCTCTTTTCCCGAATGGAATTAATCATTACCTTTGCAAAGACTTGGAACTTAATTTCACATTTATCTTATGCAATCGATCAGAGAACTCTATCGCATCGGGAACGGCCCGTCAAGCAGCCATACTATGGGTCCGAAAAAGGCTGCGACGATATTCGCCGAGAGTCATCCGGAAGCGAAGAAATTCGTCGTCACGCTTTACGGAAGCCTGGCTGCTACCGGCAAAGGGCACCTGACCGACGAAGCAATTTTAAGCGTACTGGAACCGGTAGCACCCGCCACCATCGAATGGCTGCCCAAAACATTCCTCCCTTTTCACCCCAACGCACTGAAACTGAAAGCCTATGACAGCGATGGAAAACTGACGGATTCCCAGACGGTATATAGCGTGGGCGGCGGAAAACTTTCCGACGGGGAAAAAACAATCGGCGTCGCAGGGAATGAGGGAAAAGATATCTACCCGATGACTACTATGACAGAGGTGATGGAATGGTGCGAGAAAACAGGTAAAAGTTACTGGGAGTATGTGGAAGAGTGCGAAGGCAAAGGAATATGGGATTACATGGCAGAGGTATGGCAGGTGATGAAGGATGCTGTAGAAAGGGGACTCGATAATGAAGGAGTGCTGCCGGGACCGCTGAGCCTGCACCGGAAAGCGGCAAGTTATTTCATCAAGGCCAAGGGATACAAGGCGTCGTTACAATCGCGGGGGCGGGTATTTGCCTATGCGCTGGCGGTATCGGAAGAGAACGCATCGGGTGGTGAGATCGTTACCGCGCCCACATGCGGCTCTTGCGGCGTGATGCCTGCGGTTCTTTATCATCTGGAAGAAAGCCGCAGTTTCAGTAAGAACAGAATGCTCCGTGCGCTGGCCACAGCGGGACTGGTAGGCAATATAGTGAAAGAGAACGCCTCGATCTCAGGTGCGGAAGTGGGATGCCAGGGAGAGGTGGGCGTTGCCTGCGCGATGGCGGCCGCGGCCGCCAGCCAACTCTTCGGAGGAAGTCCCGCCCAGATCGAATATGCTGCGGAGATGGGGCTGGAGCACCACCTGGGGATGACTTGCGACCCGGTGTGCGGACTGGTGCAGATCCCCTGTATCGAACGCAACGCCTATGCCGCCGTAAGGGCGCTGGATGCCAACCTTTATTCGTCGTTCACGGACGGGATCCACCGGGTTTCATTTGACCGCGTGGTGAATGTGATGAAGGAGACGGGACACGACCTGCCTTCACTCTACAAAGAGACCGGCGAAGGAGGGCTGGCCAAAGGACATACATTTTCCTGAGAAGCTGAGAAGAGAACCGGTATACCTGCCTCTATACCGTACATATATCTTTTTGCTTCATCAATATACTTTTCTTCAAATTCTGCCGTTATTAAGAACGGTATTACGTAATCAACCTATTTAAACTATTTCGTTAAGCTAAAGGAGCAAAGTCAAACTTGTTTGCGTTTTGCCATAGCGAGAAATAGTCTAATTTCAATGAAATTAAAATGATAGACTACATTAAAGGAGAGGTAGTGGAACTTACGCCGACCAATGTAACCCTGGAATGCGGCGGTATCGGCTATCTGCTGAATATCTCGCTCAACACCTATGGAGCGATCGACAAAAAGTCCCCGATAAAACTTTATGTGTATGAATCCATCCGGGAAGACGCCCATGTGCTATTCGGGTTCATGGACAAACATGAACGTGAACTGTTCCTTCACCTTATCTCCGTATCGGGCGTAGGTCCCGGCACAGCAAGGATGATCCTTTCCTCCCTTAACTCAAGGGAACTGGAAAATGTGATCGTCACGGAGAATGCTCCCGTACTCCAATCGGTAAAAGGGATCGGGGCAAAAACGGCACAAAGGATCATTGTCGATCTGAAAGATAAGATCAAGCTTACCGATGAGAGCGGTGCCATTCAACTGCCCACGAAAGACGATCTCTCCGAAACAGGCCATGCCGCAGTGTCGGCCCTGGTAATGCTTGGCTTCGTGCAGACGGCATCACAGAAAGCGGTATCAAAAATCATGAGGGAATCGCCCTCGCTGCCGGTGGAAGGCGTGATCAAAGAGGCGCTGAAGAGATTATAACAGGCTGATTACGTAATACGATGCAAATTGTTGATTTCAAGGATCGTATTAAGCTGTTGTTTCTCTGGGAAAAATCGTACACATAGTCTCTCCTATCCATACGAAGATCATTCAATTTTTAACACCAAGGTCGTATGGAACCCGTATGCTCATTATTTTATGTGCATATTACTGTATATGCCCGTTTCTCTCGTTGATATCGAGTGAAGGGGTTCTATCCGGGCAGACCTCTTCATCCCAACTGCCTCCCGACAGCACCGGTAATAACTTTCAGGCGACGGAAAACTCCCCTGATAAGCCGGCCGGGCTGCAAAGCATAGCGCCTGTCCGCCTGGATCCTCCGAACGTACGGACAGAGGTAAGATACGACTATCGTACTAACCTTTACATCTTTGAACGCATAATCGGCGGCACAGTGGCCGACACCCCCGTCACCATGACCCCAAAAGAGTATATGGAATACCGGTTGAAGCAAATGCAAAACAGTCATTTCCGGGACCGCAACACTTCCGGCGGCAGCGGTTCGCCGTTTGTCCGGCCTCTGTCCCTTTCCCGCCAGCGCGCAAGGGATAAACTGTCCGGCGCCATTTTCGGCCCCGGAGGGGTCCGGTTGACCACACGGGGCTCCGTAGAGATATCGGCAGGGTTGAAAAGGGATGTGACCGATAATCCCACCCTGCCGCAACGGGCACGCGTACGCAACCGGTTCGATTTCGACCAGCAGATCCAACTTAACCTGAACGCGAAAGTAGGTGATAAGATCGATTTCAATATCAACTACGACAGCAACGCCACTTTCGACCTGGATGCCAGAGAAATAAAACTGGCTTACCGGGGTGGCGAGGATGAGATCATCCGTAACATCGAAGCGGGGAACGTAAGCATGACCACCACCAACTCACTCATCAACGGCGGTGCGGCGCTGTTCGGCATAAAAACGGATCTGCAGTTCGGCAAACTGCATATAAACACTCTCTTTTCCCAGCAACAGTCGGAAACGCAGACCGTGAACAGCCGCGGAGGGGTACAGACCACACCGTTTGAGTTCAACGCCGATCAATACGATGAGAACCGGCACTTCTTCCTGGGGTACTATTTCCGCGAATCGTACGACAATGCGTTGGCCAAACTACCTTATGTGCAATCACCGGTAGCCATCACCCGGATGGAAGTGTGGGTCACCAACAAACAGGGTAACTACGACCAGGTAAGGAATTTAGTGGCCTTTGCCGACCTGGGGGAACACAGCACCATACACAATCCTTTCTGGACACCGCAGGGGAGTGAAGAGTACCCGCATAACCGGGCCAATTCGATGTATGAACAGCTGGTCACCGCATATGCCGGTGCAAGGGAGATCACGGCTACCGACAATATCTTACCGGACAACATACTCCGGGGTATCGATTACGAAAAACTTGAAAATGCGCGCCTTCTCAACCCTTCGGAATACAAATTTCAGCCGCAACTGGGATATATCTCACTTCAAATGCCATTGCTGGCGGATGAAGTGCTGGCGGTAGCCTTTGAATATACCCGCAACGGCCAGGTTTATCAGGTGGGAGAGTTCTCCGATGATGTGGGAAAAGGAACGGAGGGGAACAGTCAGGCAACAAGCGGTGCACTCTTCGTAAAACTGTTGAAACCGGTTTCGCTCTCCCCCCGGGCTTATACCTGGGACCTGATGATGAAGAATATCTACTCCGTAGGTTACGGCGCCTACGACTTGCAACAAGACCCTTTCAAGCTATACATCACCTACCAGAGCGATACTACCGGCATCTATCTGAATTACCTCCCCAACAGCGGCATTGAGGAAAAATTACTGCTACAGGTGATGAACCTCGACCGGCTCAATGCACGCCACGACCCCTACCCTGACGGGATCTTCGACTTCCTGGAAGGCTATACCATAGATACGGAAAACGGGCGCATTATTTTCCCGGTAACGGAACCTTTCGGATCGCACCTGAGAGAGAAAATCGGTAATGACGTCATGGCAGAGAAGTTCATTTTCCGGGAGCTGTATGATTCCACACTTACTGTTGCCCGGCAGGCTGCAGAAAAGAACAAATTCCGCATGAGCGGCGAGTACAGGGGTTCATCGGGCACAGAGATCAACCTGAATGCGATGAATATCCCCCGGGGATCGGTCCGGGTAACAGCAGCCGGCATCACCCTCACGGAAGGGGTGGATTATACCGTGGATTATCTCTCCGGAACGGTGCGCATCATCAACCGGTCAATCCTCGACGCCGGCACACCCGTGAACGTCACATTCGAAAACCGGATGACATCGCAGATGCAACGCAAAACGCTGATGGGCGTAAACCTGCTTTACAACTTCTCGAAAGATTTTTCGGCCGGCGCCACACTGATGCATTATTACGAGAAACCGCTCCTCATGAAAACAGTCTTTGGCGACGAATCGGCAAAAAACAGCTTATGGGGCGTCAATCTGGACTATAAAAAACAATCCGTCGCACTGACCAATCTCATCGACCTGTTGCCATTCGTGGAGGCTACAGCCCCTTCACAGCTCTCGGCCAGGATGGAATTTGCCCATATGATCCCGGGGCATTACAAAAACAAATATACAGGAGGGTACTCCTATCTCGACGATTTTGAAACCTCCACCTCAGGAATCGACCTTCGCTCCCCTTACAGTTGGTCTCTTGCCGCCACCCCCTATAATAACACGTCTGCCGGACTGTTCCCGGAAGCTTCCCTCTCCAACAACAAGGAATACGGGAAAAACCGCGCACAGCTGGCCTGGTTCTATATTGACGGTATGTTTACCCACAGGAACTCAGGCCTCACCCCGGCGCATATCAGAAACGATCAGGAGCAACTCTCCGACCATCGTGTACGGGAGGTCTATGAACGGGAAATTTTCCCTAACAGAGATACCTATTTCGGACAGCCGGCCACTATCCCGGTGCTTAATGTTTCCTATTATCCCAACGAGCGGGGGCCTTATAACCTCGATACCCATATGGATGGCGAGGGCAGGCTGCTCAATCCCCGGGATCGCTGGGGCGGCATCACCCGCCGGATGGATATCCGGGATTTTGAAGCGGCAAATATCGAATATTTAGAGTTCTGGCTGATGGATCCCTTTGTAAATGATACATTGGGTACGTCACGCGGAGGCGACCTCTATTTCAACCTGGGTGAAATATCGGAAGACATCCTGAAAGACGGCAAGAAATTCTTCGAGAACGGGTTACCTGTCGATGGGGACTCCGCAGCCGTAGACTATACGGTATGGGGAAAATACCCCCGGCGCCAGTCCACCGTCTACGCCTTCGACAATTCCCGGGGAGACGAATCCCGCAGATTACAGGATGTAGGGCTGAACGGCTTGAGCAGCGAGGAAGAAAAATCATATCCCGCCTACAGAGATTATCTGGATGAATTGGGCACCCGCCTGACGGGCGAAACCCTTTCGCATATGCAGGAAGACGCCCACTCCCCCTTCAATGACCCGGCAGGGGACAGCTTCCGTCATTACCGGGGAACGGAGCAGGACAGGCGACAGATGAGTATTCTTGACCGGTATAAATATTTCAACGGGACAGAGGGAAATTCACTCTCACCGGAGGATGAAAGCGCTTATTCAACCGCATCGCGCGCCACTCCGGATATCGAGGATATCGACAACGATAACACGCTCAATGAGAACGAATCCTATTATCAGTACAAAGTGTCACTCCGACCCGAAGCGATGGAGGTGGGCGCCAATTTCATCGTGGACAAACGGGAAACGAGTGTACGGTTACGAAACGGCAGTGACGGAAAAATCACCTGGTACCAGTTCAAGATACCTGTCGGGGAGTATCAGGTAAAAACGGGCAATATAGAGGGATTCAATAATATCCGTTTTATGCGGATATTCCTCACCGATTTCGAAGAGCCCCATTTTCTGCGTTTCGCCACATTAGAGTTAAAGCGGAGCGAATGGCGGAACTACCGGAAGGACCTCGTCTCCGGCGGGGCAGTCACCGGATCGGGCAGCCTCGATATTTCAGCGGTCAATATCGAAGAGAACGGGCGCCGCACACCGGTGAATTATGTCCTTCCGCCGGGTGTCACCCGTATTCTTGATCCCGGCCAGCCTCAACTACGCCAGGAAAATGAACAGTCGCTCGCTATGAAGGTGGCGGATCTCGATCCGGGTGATATCCGTGCAGTATATAAAAACAGCATGTATGACCTGCGCCGCTACAAACGCCTGCAAATGTTTGTACACGCGGAACGGTTACCGCAGGATCCCGGAACCCTGCAGGACGGCGACCTCTCCATCTTCCTGCGCCTGGGGTCGGACTACAGGAATAATTTCTATGAGTATGAGATCCCGCTGCATCTCACCCCCGAAGGACAGTACAGCACCAACAATCCCTCCGATCAGGAAAAAGTATGGCCACAGGGAAATATGTTCGATTTTCCGCTCGAACTGCTCACTAATCTAAAACTGGAGCGCAATGCAGACAAACAGCGTGGTGACGGGACTTCCTTTTTTGTACCTTACACACGCCCCGACCCGGAGAAACAGGGGAATCGGATCACCATCACCGGAAATCCTTCGCTGGCGGAAGTGAAAGTATTGATGATCGGAATCAGGAACAATTCCGACACTCACCGGTCGGCAGAAGTATGGGTCAACGAATTACGTCTGAGCGAATTCGATGAAAAAGGGGGTTGGGCTGCACAGGGAAATATACAACTGGCGCTTTCCGACATAGGAACGATCAATTTCTCCGGCCGGAAAGAAACGGCCGGATTCGGAGCACTCAACCAGAGCCTGCTGCAACGCCGCGACGACGATTATACATGGGTTCAACTGGCATTGAACCTGGAAATGGGGCGTTTCTTTCCCAGACAGATAAAACTGTCGGCTCCTTTTTATTTCTCCTACTCCAATCAGATCACGGCCCCCCTCTACGATCCTTTTAACCAGGATATCCTACTCTCGGAATCCATGGAGCATTCGGGGAATCAATTCCTGAGCGACTCGATACGGCGGATCGCCATCACCGGCGTGAGAGATATAAGCATCAGCCTCAGCAATGTAAAGATGAATATCAAAAGTAAAAAGCCGATGCCCTACGATCCTGCTAATTTCAGTTTCACCTATGCCCGGAATGAAAACCAACGCCGGAGCCCCGATACCGAATATGCTACCCTGAAGGATTTCAGGTTACAGGCAAGTTATGAGTACACACCGCTCGTGAAAACATGGGAGCCGTTCAACCAACCCGGTGACAACTCCGGCAGGCAGAAACCGTTCCAGGCGGTGAACCTCAATTATCTGCCCAACAATATCCGGATCAGCTCCGATCTTATGCGCAATTATGAAGAAGTACAGTTACGCGACCTGAACGCCTATACCAAAGGAGTTACACAAGCCCAGCAAAAATACCTGTCGTTCAGCCGTAATTTCTTCTGGAACAGGGATATTTCCGTCACCTGGGATCTGACACGCAACCTGAAAACCTCCTTCCATTCAGGTAGCGTGGCCGAGATTGAAGAGCCCTACCTGCAGGTGAACAAACAGCTCAACAGGAGCGACTATGAAATATGGAAGGATTCGGTGGTACAGAGTATCCGCGAGTTGGGAAAGCCGCTAAATTATACGCAGACAGCTGATGTGGCCTATACACTCCCGTTTGCCTATATTCCAGTGCTGGACTGGATAGGTTCCAGCGCAGCGTATCACTCCCGGTACCGGTGGGAACGGGGAGCAATGATAGAAGATGAGAGGATAGGGAATTTTTTGCAGAACGACCTTTCATTCACCGTAAACAGCCGTTTTAACCTGGCAGCGCTCTACAACAAGATTTCGTTTCTACGCAAGATCAATAGCCGTTTCACCGACGGAGGGGATTCAAAGCAGACCGGCAGGCTATCCGGCGAATGGAAAGGCACCGGACCAGATATTGCCCGGTATGCAGCGCACACACTGCTGATGCTCCGTAGCTTTAACTTCAATTACGGCTATAAGTCACGCAGTGACATCCCCGGTTACGATGTGATGATCGGCGACTTTTTCGGACAGTATCACACGCCGGACGGACTGTTGCCCGGATGGGGATTCGCCTTTGGTTTCGACGGTGGCGAACGGTTCGTTGAGAAGCTGAAAGCCGCCAATCTGCTTGTGTTGAATGAAAACAATATCACCCCGGCCATCTACAATGAAACGAAAAATCTCCAGTTCAATACCTCCCTGGAGCCGCTCCCGGGACTTAAAATAGACCTGAATGCCTTGTATGAAAAGAATCACCGTACCGAGATCCAATATATGTTTGAAGATATGCCCAAAAAATCGGGAGGAAGTTTTGCTATGACCGTACAAACCTTCTCTTCCGCATTTGAAACCTCCAGGGCAGACAATAATTACCATTCACCTGCTTTTGAAAAATTCCTCCAAAACCGGCAGATCATCGTAGCACGTACAAGAGAACAATACGCCCAGACACACTATCCTGCCGGGGGATTTCTTGCCGGGAGCGAATATGAGGGAGAACCCTTCGACAGCAGCATCGGCGATGTGGGCCTCAACTCGGCCGACGTACTTATCCCCGCTTTTCTGGCTGCCTATACCGGCAAAGATCCGAATTCGGTGATGCTTACCCCTTTTCCGGATATCTCTGCATTGCTACCCAACTGGCTTATCTCCTATAATCTGATGAGGTTGCTGCCTCAGTTGGAAGACCAGTTGCAGTCGCTCACCCTCACACACCAATATCTCTCCCAATACAGGGTAGGATCCTTCGATTCCTTCATGAGCTGGGTACCCCTCGGCGATGGAAGTGATCTGGGATATGTACGGGATGCGGTTTCAGGCTTACCCGTCCCCTCTACTCCTTTCAATATATCCTCGGCGAGTATCCAGGAGAGCTTTAATCCGTTGATCGAGGCGCGGGGAGTATGGAACAACAATATAAGTATGAATTTGAGGATCAATAAAAGCAGGGCGCTGAACCTGAACATTGCCTCCTATCAGATCGTAGAAACGAATGATCACGATATTGTGGCCGGATTGGGATACCGTATCTCCAACTTCAACCGTCTCGCAGGTTTCGGATCCACATCCAGGCAAAGGGAAAGGCGACGCCCGTCCGCAGGTAAAACAGCCGGCGATGCACAAGCGGAAACAGCAGCCGCTTTCAGCAACGACCTGAACATCCGTCTCGATATTTCCCGGAAAATCACCCATGCGCTGATCAGGAAAATTGAAGAGGAGTTCACACAGGCTACAAGCGGCATAAGAACCACCACTATCCGTTTTTCAGCCGACTACGCATTAAGCAGAGCAGTCACCCTGCGTGCATTTTTCGATAAGATGGTTTACCACCCTCTTGTTTCATCAGGCTCCTATCCCACCTCTACCACCAGCGCAGGAATGAGCCTGCGTTTCAATATGGATCAATGAAAGCACACCTCGAAGGAAAAATAGCCGGAAAGAGAAACAGGGGGATTAAAGAAATCCTAAAAAGAAGACTTTACCGGAGATTTTCTATTAATTTATGTTGCAAAAGGAACTCTCTTACGTTTTTTTTTAATTTTAAGGACAAGTGTTAAACAAAAAAGAGGTTAATTTGTTAAATTAAAATGAAGAGAGACGATCTTTGAAATAAAATTGTCACAAAAACGGAGGTAAGTAAAAGAAGTGTATGAAAAAATCAACTATCTGGCTGCTTGCTATTGTGATGTTCACTGCATTCTTTGCGTTGCTGTTCCTGCAGGTGAGGTATATGAGAACCAGCCTGGATATCCGTACCCAGCAGTTCGACGAGCAGGTAAGCAGAAGCCTGTACAACGTGATGAGAGACCTGGAACACGACCAGACACGAAGGTATCTGGAACAGGATATGATTGAATCGGAAAACAGGTATTCACAATACAATCAATCGCAAATTTCGCAGAATATCACCACAGAAAGCAGAAGTACAAGCATTACTCGTCCCGATGGAAGTGAAACAAGAATTGAACTGAGCAGAACAGAACAGTCATTGCGTCCGCAACAACAGCGGGAGAGTGTATTTTTATCCCCTAATCCGGGTTCCAGCACCATCTCCAGAACGCAGTACGACATGCAGCAGTCTCTGTCGAAACGCTATCTGCATGAACGTGCGTTGCTGGATGAGGTCATTTTAAAAATAATGAGCCGTGCGAGTGACGAACCGATTGAACAGAGGGTCGATTTCAGCAAAGTGGAGCAATATATCCGCTATGAACTGGCATACAACGGGTTGAATGTACCGTTCAGTTTCCAGATTGTGGATTTCAATAATAAAGTGGTCTATTCATCACTGGGATTCTCCACCAAGCAGAGAGACGCAATCTACACCCAGATTCTGTTTCCGGCGGATCCATCGGCAAAATTAAACAAGCTGAGGGTCTATTTCCCGACGAGGAGGAACTATGTGTACGGCGAACTTTCTTTCTTTATACCGTCGCTTATATTCACGGTTATCCTGCTGATAACGTTTATATTCACGGTGGTATCACTCTTCAGGCAAAAGCGTTTGTCGGAAATGAAAAACGATTTTATCAACAATATGACGCATGAACTGAAAACGCCGGTCTCCACCATCTCGCTTGCATCGCAGATGCTGAAGGATGAATCGATACTGAAATCGCCCGAAGTGTTCAAACATGTTACCGGTGTGATTCATGACGAGACCAAAAGGCTGAGTTTTCAGGTAGAGAAGGTGCTGCAGATGTCGCTTTTCGACAAACAGAAGGCTACATTGAAAATGAAGGAGATAGATGCAAACGATCTGGTGGTGAGTGTAGCCAATACGCATGTATTGAAAGTGGAGAAACTGGAGGGAACCCTCGATATTGATCTGCAGGCAGAGGAATCCACCATCAAAGTGGATGAAATGCATTTCACCAATGTAATTTTCAATATCCTCGATAACGCACTGAAATACAAGAAGAAGGATGATCCGCCGGAATTGATGATCCGGACAAGAAACGAAGGGAACAAGATCATTATCAGCATTGAGGATAATGGAATCGGAATGAGAAAGGAGGACGCGAAGAAAGTATTCGAACGGTTTTACCGTGTGCCTACCGGCAACCGTCACGATGTGAAAGGATTCGGTTTGGGGCTGGCATACGTGAAGAAAATCGTGACAGACATGAATGGCACCATCCGTGCCGAGAGTGAATTAGGAAAAGGAACGAAATTTATAATAAGTTTACCCGTAATAACACAAAAATGATATGGAAGAAAAGTTGAAAATTTTTTTATGCGAAGATGATGAAAATCTTGGTATGTTGCTGAGAGAATATCTCCAGGCAAAAGGGTTTGATACCGATCTGTTTCCCGATGGGGAGG
>NZ_CALNAT010000161.1 GCF_937873925.1 uncultured Proteiniphilum sp.
ATTTTTTGAGGCTTCATAAGAAACTTGTTAATCCCAACACTCCCAAGCAGCAGGAACAACGCCTGGAGTTTGGTTTGGCAAACAATGGATTGGCACCTTTGGGTGATGTGCTTAAGAAAGGCTATTTATCGTCGGATGCCCGGCAAATGGTAGTAAGCAATACGCTGAAAAACCCTATTGAAGGAGAATTCCCCGATTTTACACTCAACTTTAGTCTCATATAAGTAGCTACGGGTACGCTCCCCGGGGTGCATCAGGCTTTTGCTGTGGAGGAGGTAAGTGGCTGTGTAATAGTTGTTTATTGATGAAGTCGTAGGATTTAAGGCCGCTGAAGATGATACGGTGAATTTAGTTTCCTGTACGAAGGGGGGGTGCTACGCGGCAGACCGGAACAGCAACATTGGAAATGCCTGTCGTATAAGAAGGTAAAGCCGTGCATTGCTGGATGTATCTTTAGGCCAAAAGCCGGAATGTAAATTCCGACAACATGTATGTTGTACTTTTACAGTTGTAGTTTCGACGGTAAAAGCAAAAGGACAGGTACAATTGAACCTTGCATCGCCTTCTCTTTGGAGCAATACCCGCCCATGTGTGAAAGCCTGGGCGGGATTGTTTTTATAACATAAATAGCACACTGATAACACGGATCTGGCAGATTCTCGCTGATAAATTTTAAAGTAAATCAAAAAACCGTGCATATCTGTTGTATCTGTGTCATCTGCATACCCCCGTTCGCAAGTTTGTAACTTCCCGAAAGCGTTCGGGACAAGTAGTGCTTTATACTCAAATCCTTCATATGTAATTTATAACACCTCTGTTTTTTTCTTTTTCCTGTAGCCGTAACCCCCTTCGTAGGAGCAAGTTTACAACTTGTACCTAGCAGATGCCTGCATCTCTAAAAAAGGTTCTTTTGACCGTGTGTCATCTGACATCTGACTTCTGTACTACGTCCCTTATATTCACTTCCTGCGCGATATTATCAATGAACGGTTTTACCAATACCCATCCGATGCTTGCTATTAATCCCAACATTAAAAATGTTGCCATGATCATGCTCCTTTTTGGGGCGCTTTTTTCTTGAGGCACTACTACTGGATCGATAACGGTAAGCACAGGGGTTGATTGCTTAACTGAAAGCTTGGCTTGTTCTAGTTGTTTTGCCAACTCATTATAGACGGTAAAAGCGATATCATACTCATTGCTTAGCCGTCGTTCGGTAGTACGTGCCATAGCAGTTGCTAGACCACGGTTGGCATCTTGAAAGGCAGCTAAGTTAGCTTGTTTTTGCAAGAAGTCTTTACGTGCTTCCTGATAACTTGATTCTACAAATTTTAAATTGTCCAGTTCTTTTTCCGCTTTAAAATTTTTCACATAACGTTCCAGTACATTGTAAAGTTGCTGTGAAATAACGGCAACAGCTTCGGGCTCGGGAAATGTATATCCCAACTTTATATATCCGTCTTTGGGGTTACTTTCAAACTGAATATTGGTGTTAATCACATCATATACTTTTTTCTCCTCTGCTGAGAGTGTAATTATTTTTCCAGTCAAAGTATCGGTGTGTACCGTAGCATTATCATCTATTTTATTGGGACGCATGGCTAAAAAGATAGTTCCAGGTAGTCCGAGAGTATATTTCTTTATGCCATTCAGAATACTTTTGTTTTGATACTTTTTATCGGTATAATATTCGTACAGAGTAATAGGAACAGGTGATTTCTTTACAATTATGGGGGTATCCATAATTTCCTTACAAAAGGGAGCACTTTTTACAATATGAGGATAAACCGTAGGTGAAAGAGTTTCTCCCGACATGGCAGAGCCAAGGTTTATTCCCATCATGGAGGCCAGGCCGCCCAAGTTGCTTCCTCCTTTTTGACTGGTCTGGGGCACAACCGTGCAGCTTGCTGTATAGGAAACAGGGGATGTGAAAGCAACAAAGATTCCCGCCAGGAGAAAGATACCGGTTACTATCAATATAAACTTTCGTTTTTTCCAGAGTTGAATGATAAGATCTTTTAAATCGATCTCATCCGAACCGGGAGTAGGTATAGTTGTTTTTTCTTCCATATTCACCCTATTTTACCAAATTAGAAATTAGCAAGGCTATGGACGCGAGGCTAGTAGAAATCCCCAGTATACCTTGCAGCGACATGGGTTCCCGCTCCGGTTTTTCGGGAACGATAATCTCGCAGCCGGGTTCTATTCTGGCCCACCGGCCGCTAGCCACCTTTCCGTTCATATAAACGACGAACGATTTGTTTTTCATAGCCAGTCGCGAATACCCGCCTGCCTGACGTACATAACTGTCCAAACTCATCCGCTTGTTGTAGGTAACCGTATTCGGATATAGCACCCCACCAGAAATTTTCACCGTGCCTTCGTATTGGGGCACATACAGTTCGTCTCCCTGGCGCAGGATAATATCATCATCGCTTCCCGGTTTTTTTATTGCTTTTTCCAGATCAATCCCGATATATTGTGTGCTAAAGTCCATATTCTCGATATAGGTGGAGTCGCCCTCGGCGGTTGCCCTAGCCAGGAGGGCGTCATGGGTCCTTTTCCTTTCGGCTTCGCTCAGTTGGCGGGACAAGCGGGCTCCTCTGGCGTACGCGTATTGTGTTAATCCCCCAGCCCTTCGGATAAACGAGGACAAGCGCTCGTCTTTTTTTACCTTGGCATATTGGCCGTCAAACAGGACCTCCCCGCGGATAGTTATGTTCTGTTGCATCTCGTATCCCGGGGAGCGGCGAACCATCACTTGATCGAAAGGTTGGAGGACAAACGAAGGGTCGTTGGCGACAATCTTTCCTTCGAGCAGCGAAAAGCGGAAAGCTTCTCCCGTTTGGGGGGATAACGAGGTGCTACTGGGATTCTTGAGTCGCCGGTACACGTCGATCTGAGCCGTGGAGGCCGACTCCCGCAATCCTCCAGCTCGAAGGATAACATCTTCGAGGTGCATATTTTCCGCATAGGGATAATTACCGGGTACGCGGACCTCCCCGCCTATATATACGGTGAGGCTGTCTTCGATGGAGAAGATGGAGGGTATGTGAAGGCGGTCGTTCTTTTGCAGTGGAATATCGGGTATTCGGTTGCTCAACAGCGCGTCCAGGTCGAACGACTGCATGGTTTGTTTCAGGTTTTCCTGCTGTCGGTATAACAATGCGCGGTGAACATAGGCGTCACCTGTTATTCCCTGAGCCACCGAAACCAAGTCGCTCACCGTTTTGATCTGGTCCCCGATGGCGTATTTGCCGGGGCGGTAAACTGCTCCGGAGATTTCCACCATGTTGGTGTATTGGTCCAGAATATTTCCTACGGTTACCTGGTCCCCGTCTTTCAGGTTGAAGTGCGCATAATCGGGTTCGTTTAGGGTGTGCGCTTCCATCTCGCTGCTTCCTTTCCTCAACAATGAAACGTTTGCCCGGTAGGCATTACCGCTGAACCCACCCGCGAACTGGACAAGGTCCTGAAGTGTCTCCGATGGGCGAATCTCGTACCACATGGGGCGTTTCACTTCGCCGGTAATCTGGGCCAGGATGCCGTAAGGTTCCACTTTCACGATATCGCCGTCGCGTAACGTGATGTCGCCCGTGTTATTTCCTTTCATCAGGTACTCGTAGAGGTCCACCGTTGCAGCGATTTCTCCGTTGCGGAAGAGCCGGATGTTACGCAAGCTCCCAATTTTGTTGGGGCCGCCCGATACATACAGGGCGTGGAATACCGAAGCGAAGGAGGAGAGAGTATAAGTGCCGGGCGTAACCACTTCGCCCATCACGTTTACCTTGATCGTCCGCACGTTTCCCACGGAAACGCCCAAGAACGTGCGGGGCGTGTTTGACCCCAGATCGGAATAGATGGTGGAAAATTCGCTCTTAATTTTAGACTCGGCCTGTTTTACGCTTAACCCGCTGAGTTGGACGCGTCCCAGCCCGGGCACCGTAATGTGACCGTCGGGGGCAACGGTATACCGAACGTTCAGTTCCGAGTCACCCCATACGTCGATAATGACCTCGTCACCCGGACCCAGTACGTAATTGGCAGGGGTAGGCATGTTCATGTTGGGAGCAAAGGTCAGGTTCCCCGATGAAAAGAAATTTTGTCCATATACCCGTTCTTCAGGTGTTGTTTGTGGGGTCCGCGAGGTAATGACCGGCACTTCGGATGTATCGCGAAACGTGTTTCCCTGAGGGTCGTAGTTGGATTCTACCCCTGTATGGGTGGCGTTTTGCTGTTCTTCGTACTGTTTTCGGATACGTTGCAGTTGGGTGGTCGTAACGCCTTTTTTGCTCAACTCGAGGAATACCTGCTGTTCCGTCATGCCCGAATTCTGGTATTTCAACAACTCCTGGACCACTTGCTGGTCGCTCATCTGCGCGAACAGTGCGGTGGAGACGAACAAAAAAAAGAGGGTTAACAGTGTAGTAA
>NZ_CALNAT010000162.1 GCF_937873925.1 uncultured Proteiniphilum sp.
CGGGGGCGGTACGCATCGGCACATCGGGCTTTTCGGGCTCCGGCTTTTATTATTCGGCGTTTGAGAACACCGATGGCACCTATGCGGTGGTGCTGCTCAACAGCAATCCGGCAAGCAAAGTAATTACCCTTGACGACGGGCCGAATCATTTCGCTTACGAAGTACCGGCCAAATCAGTTATCTCTTATCGATGGAAAAAATAATCAATAACACATATGAAGATGAAGAAAATAAAATATTGGATGTTTGCATTCATGGTCTCCGTTACCCTGGCGTCATGTTCCAACGAGGTAGAAGAGCCGCAACAGGAAGGGAATCCCGCTATGCAGATAGAAAACCAATTTGCCAATGTGCATTTTGGAGATATTTTGCCATTCGAAGCTACGGTCAATGACGATGTACCCTTATCTACATTGACCGCCATATTGTATTTCGGAGAGGAGGAAGTGTCCAAAACAACCATCCGTACGAAAGAGAACGGTCAATATTCCGGAAGTATAGCAGTCCCGTTCGGAAAAAATATTCCCGACGGAACCGCTACACTGGAGTTTATTCTGGTGAATACTACTATGAAGAAAACAACCCAAACATTCGATGTGCCGGTTACCCGGGCCCAGTATTCTTACATCATCCTGGTAACCGCCGAGGCATCTTATCCCATGCTTCCGACCGGTGAGCCGAATGAGTATGCAGCCACAGAAGCTTTTCCGTCGACCGAGCTACCGGCTTATATACAAACACCGGTAGTGGACGACAAGGGGCGTGAGATCCTTTTTGGATGGGATGAAGAACAAGGTGGCATTGCCGAAGGCACATCAGCCGACATACCGTTTGCAAGCCCGGTGGGAGGCACTTATTCCGTAACATTCAATACAAGAACATTTACCGCTTCGCCTTTCTTCGAAGTAGTGCTGAATGGTCAAAAAATGAATATGGCCGACAAAGACAATTATCAGTTGGATATTGATTTAACCCAGGGTGAGGAAGTCACTTTGGAAGGATTGACGGATTGGTGGGTAGATCCTGATTTCTTTGCGGAAGACGGAGATAAGATGACTTTCGTGCCGATCAGCGGAAAATACCGCGTCACTGCCAATTTGCCCTTCAATTACCTGAAAGTGGAAGCGCTTATTGGCAGCAACTTAGCCACACTTCAGCCAGACGGAACGGGCGCCCTATGGATCATCGGTGATCAGGTGGGCAAGCCTTCCTACACCGCCAATCACGTGGGATGGAACCCGCCCAACGCATTGTGCATGGCGCCCGTGGGAAATAAAACGTATCAGGTTACCCTGGTAGCGGGCGAGACGGTAAATGCCTCGGAAATCAACTTCAAATTCTTCCACCAGAAAGATTGGGGCGGAGAGTTCGGCAGCCAGACCCTTACCACCGAAAGCGACATCGTGTTCGTCGGCAACGGCACCAATGGCCGCGATAACGGGAACCTGGGGCTTGTAGAGGGCACGACGCTGGAAGTCGGCGCGACTTACGTCTTCACGGTCGACCTATCGGCAGGGAACGACAACGCGGTACTCACCGTGGTAAAAGAATAACCAGGAAAATCATCAAAGAGAGGGCGAAATAATGACTTCGCCCTCTCTTTCTGAATTTGAATGCTTATTATATTACCCCTTGTGCCATCATTGCGTCGGCCACTTTCATGAAACCGGCAATATTGGCTCCTTTTACATAGTTAATATATTGTCCGTTTTTACCATGCATCACACATTGTTCGTGAATATCACTCATGATCTGGTGCAACCATTTGTCCACTTCCTCGTTGCTCCAGGAAATATGCATGGCATTCTGCGTCATCTCCAGTCCCGAACAGGCCACACCACCTGCGTTGGCCGCTTTTCCGGGGGCAAAGAGTATCTCGTTCTCCAGGAAGAAATCCACCGCTTCGGCCGTACACCCCATGTTGGAAACTTCCGCCACAAGTAATACTCCGTTCTCTTTCAACCGCTTTGCATCCTCTAAGTTCAATTCATTCTGAATAGCGCAGGGTAAAGCGATGTCGACTTTGAGTTCCCATGGTTTCCTTCCGGGATAGAAGGTTGCATTCGGGAATTCATCGGCATAGGGCGCCACCACATCATTTCCGGAGTTACGCAGTTCGAGCATAAAGTCGATCTTCTCCGGTGTATTCACGCCATCCGGGTCATAGATATAACCATCGGGACCTGAAATAGCCACCACTCTGGCACCCAGTTCATTGGCTTTTATCGTTGCCCCCCATGCCACGTTCCCGAATCCGGAAACCGCCACGGTCTTTCCTCTCAGATCGATAGTATGTGCCTCACACATCTTTTGTACGAAATAGAGCGCTCCGAATCCCGTAGCTTCCGGACGAAGCCGCGAGCCTCCGAATGACATTCCCTTTCCGGTAAAGGTTCCCGTATGTTCGCGGGCCAGTTTTTTGTACATTCCAAACATATACCCCACTTCACGTCCACCTACGCCGATATCTCCGGCAGGCACATCGGTATCGGGACCGATATTGCGCCACAACTCCATCACAAAAGCCTGGCAGAAACGCATGATCTCCGCCTGGGAACGGCCTTTGGGCGAAAAATCCGATCCGCCTTTGCCACCACCCATCGGAAGGGTGGTAAGTGCGTTCTTGAACGTCTGCTCAAATCCTAAAAATTTAAGGGAAGATAAGGTGACCGAAGAATGGAAACGGATGCCTCCTTTGTAGGGACCTATGGCTCCGTTGAATTGCACACGGTAGCCGATATTCACATGCACTTTCCCGTTGTCGTCCACCCACGGGACGCGGAAAGTAAACACACGGTCGGGCTCCACTATCCGCTCTATAATGCCCGCTCTTTCAAATTCAGGGTGTTGGTTATATACATCTTCAATCGATACCAACACTTCTCTCACGGCTTGAAGATACTCAGATTCACCCGGGTGCTTTGCCTCGAGTTGTGTCATAATGTCATTCACTCTCATATTAATAAGGCTTATTTAGGAATTCAATCTGACAAAGGTATAGATTATTTTGGAATATTGATACTTTTGATATAATTAATTATTTGGAAGAAAGATTTCGGATTTTAGAAGTTGACTATGCGGATTGTTAATTCAATTCAAAATTTCAGATTCAAGATTCAAGATTCAAGAACCAAGATTTAAAGATTCAAAATTTCGAGATTTCAGACTGGCACATCAATCAATCATCAAATCGTCAAATTTTCAAATCATTAAATCTCATTATTCTTATGGACACATTATTCACATTGGCACCTTAACATTCCCTTCCCCCACAGCAATGAATAAAAAGTTTCGGTTATTAACACTTAAATGCCTATTTTTGTGATGAATTTCTGATCTGTTTTTGAAATGGCAAAAAACAAACTGGCCAAATTTGCCGATATGGCCACCTACGGGAATGTGTTTCAATATACCTTCGAAACGTTGAAAGAAGAAGGGTTTTCTTTCAAGGGAAAATGGCGGACCTATTTCGGCAACGACAATCCTGTTGTGCTCGAACTGGGTTGCGGTAAAGGGGAATACACAGTCGGGCTGGCGCGCAAATTTCCGGAAAAGAACTTTATCGGGATCGATATCAAAGGTGCACGAATGTGGACAGGGGCTACCCACGCTCTGGAAAAAGGATTGGCAAACGTGGCTTTTCTCCGGACGCGTATAGAACTTATTAATCACTTTTTCGTACAGGATGAAGTATCGGAGATATGGATCACTTTTCCCGACCCTCAGATGAAAAAAACCAGCAAACGGCTTACCTCTACCCGGTTTATGGAGGAGTACAGCCGCCTTCTGAAAGATGGGGGTATTATTCATCTGAAAACGGACAGCAATTTCCTGTACAGATATACCAAAGCGATGGTGGAGGAAAACCGGCTCGAGGTACTTTTCGACACCGCCGATCTCTACAACTCCGGGTTGAATGAAGATATTCTCGAAACTCGTACTTTCTATGAACAACAGTGGCTCTCGCGGGGTTTAAACATCAAATATATCCGGTTTCTCTGTCCGAAAGATCACCAGTGGACGGAACCGGACATAGAAATAGAAAAAGATGAGTACCGCAGCTTTGGTCGCGATGCGAGGATATAATGTGCCAATGGGAATAATGAGAATAATGTTTTAAATGTGTAAATGGTTGAGTAAAATGGAAACAGGAAATATTATTATAGATATGACTTTTAGTTTTGCTTTAGATATTATTACATTCACCGAAAAACTAAATGAAAATAAAAAATTTATAATTGGACAACAGTTATTGAAAAGCGGTACCCTATTGGTGCAAACGTGAGAGAAGCTCAAAATTGTGAAAGTAAAGCAGATTTTATACATAAATTCAAGATTGCAGCCAAAGAAGCTGATGAAACAGAATACTGGTTGATGCTTTGTAAGCACGCCGAAGATTATTTGTTTGACGAGATTTTATTCGATAAACTCAAAGAAATTCAGAAGATTATTAATAAAATCATTTATACATCCAAACAAAGTTTGAAATAAATATACTAATAATTGTCATATTGACTCATTATTCACATTAGTCACATTGGCATATTAATTAATTAGTCTCATTAATATTATGGCAATATACCCACAACTGATTATCGACGCACTGAAAAACGTGCGTTATCCCGGAACGGGGCAAGACATTGTTTCTGCCGGCATGGTAGCCGACGACATCCGCATCGAGGGAATGAAAGTGAGTTTCTCGCTCATCACCGAAAAAGCCCACGATCCGTTTATTAAATCGGTCGTAAAAATGGCCGAGCAGGCCATTCTGATGTATGCCGACGAAAATATCGATATCCAGGGTAATATCTCTGTGAAATCGACACAGGCGCCCCGGCCGGAACTTCCCGATTTGTTGCCGGGGGTGAAAAATATCATCGCCGTGGCGTCGGGGAAAGGCGGGGTAGGTAAAAGCACCGTATGTACCAATCTCGCGGTGGCACTGGCACAGAAAGGATACAGGGTAGGACTGCTGGATGCCGATATCTTCGGCCCGTCGGTACCCAAAATGCTCGGTGTAGAAGATGCAGGGCCGGCGTTAGAGAAGAAAAATGGCCGCGACCTCATTGTTCCTATCGAAAATTACGGAATAAAAATGCTCTCCATAGGGTTCTTCGTCAAGAAGGAAGATGCTGTGGTCTGGCGCGGGGCAATGGCCGGCAATGCGTTGAAACAACTGATCGGCGATGCCGACTGGGGTGAACTGGATTATTTTCTGATCGATTTCCCCCCGGGGACAAGCGATATCCACCTTACGCTGGTGCAGACACTTCCCATTACCGGTGCGGTGATTGTAAGCACTCCCCAGGAGGTGGCGCTGGCAGATGCACGCAAAGGGATCAACATGTTCACCGGTGATAAGGTGAATGTACCCATTCTGGGATTGGTGGAAAATATGGCATGGTTCACACCGGCAGAACTACCGGAAAACAGGTATTACATCTTCGGGAAAGAGGGTTGTAAGCGATTGGCCGAGGAGCAAGGATACGCGTTATTGGGGCAAATCCCCATTGTACAAAGCATTCGGGAAGGCGGCGATGACGGTCAACCCGTAGCATTACATCCGGAAAGCATCACCGGTATAGCTTTCTCCGAACTTGCCGATAACCTGGTTACGGCTGTCGACAAACGAAACAGGGAACAACCCAGGACACAGATCGTGGAAGTCACCCGGAAATAAAATGATTAGCAGATGGACTGATTTACTCATATGGTGATTATAATTACCAATTATTAATCACCTCATTGTTATTGGTTTATTAACTTATTAGTCTCATCGGCACATTAGCACATTGGTTTCATTGGCACATTGGTTTCATTGGCACATTAGTCTCATTGGCACATTAGTCTCATTGGTTTCATTGGCACATTAGTCTCATTGGCACATTAGTCTCATTAACATGCAGCATCCTTTACAGCAATTTCAGTTTTGCCCGAAGTGCGGTTCAAAACAATTTACCGCGCATAACGAAAAGTCAAAGAAGTGCACCGATTGCAGTTTTATTTATTACTTCAACTCCTCGGCGGCCGTGGTGGCGGTTATCGAGAACAGCAAGGATGAGATACTGGTTGCCCGCAGGGCGAAAGATCCGGCGAAAGGTACCCTGGATCTTCCGGGCGGTTTTGTCGATATGCATGAAACGGCGGAAGAAGCGGTGAGCCGGGAAATAAGGGAGGAAACGGGGCTGTCGATAAATTCATCGCAATATTTGTTCTCCATTCCGAATATTTATCTATATTCGGGGTTTGAAGTACATACTGTAGATATCTTCTTCAAATGCAGAGTAAATGAATTCAATCATTTAACAGCACAAGACGATGTCTCAGAGTTGCTATTTATTGCGTTAGAAAGGCTCAATCCGGCTGATTTCGGGTTAGTTTCTATTCGTAAAGGAGTTGAAAAATTATTACTTGAGAATAAATAATCCAAATATGAAGAAAATCATCTTACTGTTTATCCTTGCCGTTATAGCACAGGTTTCCATAGCGCAGAGGACAGCATACCACGCTCAGCCTGAGCAACTGTTCAACCAGGGAAAAGAGATGTTCCTTGAAGGGAATTACGAAGGCGCCAAACAATTGCTGGAAAAATTCGTTGCCGGGAGTGACGATGCTTATCTGAAAGAGGAAGCGGCCTATATGATGGCCGTATCATCGTTCCGTAGCGGCGATGATAACAGTGGGAATATGTTGGAAGCGTTTCTTGATACATATCCTGAAACCGTCCACCGTTACCATGTTAATTTCCTGATCGGCTCGTACTATTTCGACAAGAAAGAGTGGCAGGCTGCCGGAGAGCGGTTCAATCAGGCCGACCTCGACTACCTCATCCTGCCTGAACAGGAAGATTACAGTTTCCGTTTGGCTTATACCCAATTGCAATTGGGAAATAAAGAGGAAGCTACACGTTTATTCGGATTACTCTCCCAAAACAGTGGCAAATACCGGGATGCAGCCGCTTTTTATCTGGGGTATATCGAATACTCCAATGGAAATTATACAGAGGCATTGCGCCGTTTTGAACGATTGAAAGATCATCCCGAATACAGTGAAGAGGTAGCTTTTTATACGGCCCAGGCTACTTTCTTTGACGGCAGGATAGAAGAGGCCGTCAGGTTGTCGGAAGCATTCGTGCACCGGTATCCGGCAAGCGAACACCTTACCGAAGCATACAGGGTTCTTGGTAACGGTTATTACAGGCTGGGACAAGCCTCCAGGGCCGTACCCTATTACGAAAATTATCTTGCCGGCGTGAACAAGCCACTCCGGGGCGATGCTTATTTCTTAGGATTGTCATATTTCGAAACAGGCAATTACAGCAGGGCTGTGCAGATGTTCCAACAAGCCGTAGGCGAATCTGACGAGCTCTCCCAGAACGCGCAACTGCAATTGGGACAAACCTATCTGCGGTTGAATCAGAAACAATCCGCCCAGATGGCTTTCGAGGCAGCTTCCCGCGATAACTTCAATCCGCAGGTACGGGAAACGGCCATGTTCAACTATGCGTTGCTGGCCCATGAGACCAATTTTTCGGTCTTCAGCGAATCCATCACCTTGTTCGAGAACTTCCTCCGGGAATTTCCCAATTCGCCCTACAAAGACCAGGTAAATGATATCCTGGCTGAAACTTTCCTTACTACCAAAGATTACCAAGCCGCCCTGAATGCCATCAACCGCATCACTAACCCCGGGCGCCGGATACTGGAAGCAAAACAGATGGTGCTTTTCCAGTTGGGAGCGCAGGCATTTATCAACGGTAACATGAACGAGGCGGTACAACATTTCAATAACAGTATCGGTTTAGGCAATCAGGATACCAAAGCTCTCAATAACACTTATTTCTGGCGGGGTGAAACTTACTACCGAATGGGTAACTACAGCAATGCTGCCAACGATTTCCGGCAGTTTACCCAAAATGCAACCTCTGCAGACGAGAACTACGCGCTCGGGTGGTATAATCTGGGATATGCCCTCTTTAAACAACAACAATACAACCAGGCGGTCAATGCTTTCCAGCAATACATCGCTGCAGAGAAAACAAGGAACCGGCCGGAATATGCCGATGCATTGAATCGCGTGGGTGACAGTTACTATTTTAATCGTAGCTTCAGTGAAGCGGAACGCTACTATGCGCAGGCCGCGGACATCAACCCCTCCTCGGCCGATTATGCCGCCTATCAGCGGGCCTTTGTGATGGGACTCCAACACAACTATCAGGGAAAGATCACGGCGCTGGATAACCTGATGCGCAACTACCCCAATTCACAATATTTTGATGACGCTCTTTATGAGAAGAGCCGTGCGCTCACCATGCTCAACAGGGAGAGTGAGGCCATTGCAGTATTACAACGACTGGTCAGTGATTTTCCGAAAAGTCCCCTTGCCAGCCAGGGGGGTGTGCAGTTAGGGCAATTGTACTACAATACCGAAAATTATCAGCAAAGTATTGCTGCCTATAAAAACGTGATCACCAATTTCCCCGGTTCGGACGACGCGCGTAATGCACTGATTTCTTTAGAGACGGTCTACCGTGACATGAACGATATCGATAGTTATGTGCGATATGCCAACTCACTGCCGGGAGGGATGCGTATTACGCCGTCGAGACAGGACTCACTCACTTACTTAGCCGCTGAAAGTGTTTATATGCGCGGTAACCGGGCAGATGCCGAATCGGCCATGACAAAGTATATTCAATCTTATCCCAATGGTGCATACAGCAGTGATGCCCATTATTACCTCGGGGTGATTGCCGATGAGAGGAAGAACCCGGATTTGGCACTGTCACATTTCCGAAAGGTGATTGATGCCGGCAACATAAAATTCCTCGACAACGCGCTTATCTATACTTCACAAACAGAATATAGAAACGGCAATTTCCGCCAGGCGCTTGCCGATTACTCCAGATTGGCAACTTCAGCCCGGAACGCCACCAACAAACAAATGGGACAAATGGGAGTTGTACGCACACAATCGCAACTGGGAAGTTATCATGAAGCGGCCCGTGCCGCCACCGACTTGCTCTCAAACGATAATCTTTCACCCGAAACGGTGATCGAAGCGAGATACCTGCGGGGAAAAGCGTATCAGCAGGTCAATGAAACGGACAATGCCATGGCTGATTTCCAGTTCGTAGCCAATGATACCCGTAGTATTTATGGAGCCGAGGCCCAGTTCATCCTTGCCGACGCCTATTACCGATGGAAATCGTATGACCGTGCCGAAGCGCAGGTCAAAGAGTTCATGCAGAAAGGAACACCCCACCAGTACTGGATGGCCCGGGCGCTCATTGTCCTGTCGGACACTTATCTTGCCAAAGGCGATGAATTTCAGGCGCGCCAATACCTGGAAAGCCTGAAATCCAATTATAAAGGAGATGAAGCCGATATCCAACAGATGATCAACGAGAGACTTTTAAACTAAAAACTAAAAGTGAAAAATAATCCCATCAATTGGCACATTGACATATTAGTCACATTGGCACATTCGCACTTTAGTCACATTAGCAAATTTATATTCGTATGAAGAAAATATATGTCCTTATAACAGCATTGGCATTATCCGCCGGAAGTTTTGCACAGACAGCCGACTCTCTGCTGAGGCGCCAGATGGAACTGGAACGCGATTTCAACCCCACCCTGCTGGACGCCGACAAGATCAATTCACTGCCGGCTTTGCGTGAGCCCGTCGTTCAAAAAGCCAACACCAACTATTCCAGTTGGGCAGGCCGCACGACTCCTCCGCTGGAAATTGCATTACCCCGCCCGGGGAATATTATGACGGAGATTCCTTACAGCCGGAAAAAGGGATACCTCTCATTCAACGCGGGTAATTATGCCAATCTGAACGGGGCGTTTGGCTATCGCCTGGTAGAAAATGAAAAAAATAATCTCGCTTTCACCTTTTTGCATAATTCCACAAACGGGGATGTAAAGTATGTGCAGAATGTTGAACCGCAGAGCAACAAAGCCTATTTCATGGATAATGAGGGAAGCCTCGGCTACCGGCACCGGGCCGATGCACTCACGCTCAACCTGGATCTTTCCTACCTTCACTCCCTTTTCAACTACTACGGGAACAGATTTGGCAATGAACCTTTATATGCCGATGAGAACCAAAGTTTAGGAGTGTTGGATGCAAAAGTCGGGGTCGCTTCACATGAATCGGACCTGTTGAATTACAGGGGATATATCAATTTCCGAAACTTTTCCACGAAATTCGGCGATCTTGTCGGTTCGGAAGGAATAAAGGGAAATGAAGTGAACGCCATGGTGGGATTCGACAAACCTTTCTTCGATACACAAAGTAAACTGGGTATCGACGGGAAGATCTTCACCACATTCTACAACGGCGACCTCAGCGATTATTTCCTGATAAATGCCACTCCTTATATCACTTTCGGAAGTTCACACAGTTACGCCAGATTAGGCGCCGATGTAATGTTTCAGATTTCCGGCAACACAAAGGCACGTGTTGCGCCTAACGTAAAGTTGCAATGGGCGGTAACCGAACATTCGTCGCTCTACGCGCATATTCACGGCGGGTTCAGCAATAATACCTTTCTTGAGATGATACAAGAATCGCGGTACATCCGCCCTTATGGCAATGTAAGACCCTCCTACTCCATCGTCGATATTGACGCCGGGGCGAAAATCGGCGAGGTCAGCGGATTCCGGTTCGATCTCTTTGGCGGATTCAAAAAGACCGATGATGAACATTTCCTGATACTGAACGGCCGTGATGTGATTGGCGGAGATGGGTTGGGACCTTACCGGGAAGTGCTCAGACCTGTATACGGCGACTTGTCACACGCACATATCGGTGGAATGATCCAAAGCAATATCTGGGCTCCACTCGACATTTCACTGCGGTTAAAAAAGAATTTCTACAGTCTGGACTATATCACTATGGAGGAAGAGCGGATCGATGATCCCAAAGCTTATAATAAACCTGGTTTTGAGGCCGATATCCGCGCCGCATTCAATCTGACGGGTTACCTGAAACTCACGGCCAGTTATTATTTTGCCGGAGACCGCTGGTCCTATTACGACGGGGCAAACCGGGAAATGGACAATATCAACGATCTCAATGCAGGCGCACTCTACCAGATCAACGATGCCTTTTCAATCAACCTGAGAGCGAACAACCTGTTCTCTCAGAAATATGATATATGGTACGGTTATCCGGCACAAGGATTCAATGCCTCCGGCGGATTCACTTTCCGATTCTGACGGGACCGCTGTGGGATATTGAAAAGGCCTGTAAAACTATTTTTAATAGATCTTCCTTCTTGTTTACAATGCTTTTATGTACTTTTGTCGCAATCTTTCAGTGTCTATAAATTATACGGGAGAATAAGATAAGGTATGAGTAAGCAAATAAGGAGTCAGAAGAGAAACCCTAAAACAAAAGGTAAATCACAAAAGAATGACATCGCCAAAACCATGTGGAGCCTTTTCGGCCTCATGGTAGGAGGGGGTATCCTTTTTTTCCTGCTTGTTTCTGCGGGAATGATAGGCTATATTCCCAAAATTGACCAACTGGAGAATCCGATCGACAAATATGCCTCGCAGGTGATCTCTACGGATAATGACTTACTGTTCACCTATTCCCAAAGTGACGATAACCGCATATTTGTAGATTATTCCGATCTCTCTCCCCATCTCATCAATGCATTGATCGCCACGGAAGATGTGCGCTATTATTCCCACTCCGGCATCGATATCATCGGATTGGGAAGGGTTATATTTAAGACACTTATACTTAGCCGTGAAGAAAGCGGGGGAGGCAGTACCATCACACAGCAGTTGGCAAAACTGCTCTATTCACCCAGGGCTAATAATAAAATACAGCGTGTTTTCCAGAAACCTGTCGAATGGGTAATTGCAGCTAAGTTGGAACGCTTTTATTCAAAGGACGAGATCATTAATCTCTATCTGAATAAAGTAGATTTCAACTATAGTGCGATCGGCATCGAATCTGCCGCCCGCACCTACTTCAACAAAACACCCAAAGAGCTGAATATTGAAGAGTCAGCCATGTTAGTAGGAATGTTGAAAAACCCATCCCTGTACAATCCAAGGCGCCGTCCGGAAGTAACTAAAGACCGCAGGAATGTAGTGATCTCCCAAATGCAGAAAGCAGGCCACCTCAACAAACAGGCAGGCGACTCGTTGAAACAACTTCCCCTTGCGATCGATTTTAACCGTTCCGACCACGTCGATATTATCGCTCCTTACTACCGCCAGCATCTGGCAAAGATCATGATGGCAAAAAAACCGGAGAGGAAGAATTACGCATCGTGGCAAGGGCAGCAGTTCAGGGAAGATTCGCTTTCGTGGGAAGAAAATCCGCTTTTCGGCTGGTGCAACAAAAATAAAAAACCCGACAATTCCAACTACAATATCTATACCGACGGATTGAAAATTTACTCTACCCTCGATTCCCGCATGCAGCGCTATGCGGAAGCAGCCGTAAAAGAACATCTGGGAGGGTATCTCCAAGGGCAATTTTTTCGTGAAAAGAGAGGAAGAGATTATGCCCCCTACTCCCGGGAAGTAAGCGACCGGGTAGAGAACCTGATGATGGCGTCCATGAGACAGAGCGAGCGCTACCGCGTCCTCAAACAGGGCGGGCTCAGTGAAGAGGAGATTCTCGAAAATTTTAAGAAAAAACCGGTGGAGATGAAGGTCTTTTCCTGGGAAAACCGGGAAGTGGATACGCTCATGACACCCTGGGATTCCATCCGCTACCATAAAAATTTCCTGCGTACCGGTTTCATGGCGATGGATCCTTTTACAGGACATGTAAAAGCCTATGTGGGCGGTCCTGATTTCAGATTCTTCAAATATGACATGGTCTCTACCGGCAAGCGCCAGATCGGTTCTACCATCAAACCCTACCTCTACACGCTGGCGATGGAGGAAGGAATGAGCCCCTGCGACGGTATGATCCACGGGCCGGTAACCCTAATGACAGAAACAAATGAGCCCTGGGAACCCAGAAATACGCGCGGAGCAATCGGAGAGTTTGTATCTATAAAATGGGGGTTGCAAAACTCCGACAACTGGGTAACCGCTTATCTCATGAAGCAGTTCTCACCCTACGCATTTGCCCGCATGCTCCAATCGTTCGGATTGAAAACTCCTGCCGATCCGGTGGTCTCCCTGGCGTTAGGGCCGAATGACGCTTCCGTATATGAGATGGTGGGCGCCTATTCCGCTTTCATAAACAGGGGTATCCGTGTGGAACCGGTATTGGTAACCCGTATTGAAGACTCCCATGGTACTGAAGTGTACTCAAACACCCCCCGGATGAAGGAGATTTTCAGCGAATCGACCTCCTATAAGATGCTCGACATGCTGAAAGCTGTAGTGGATGGCGGTACGGGAAGCAGGTTACGGAGCTACAACCTGAAAGGGCAAATGGGCGGAAAAACAGGTACAACCAATAACAACTCCGACGGCTGGTTCATGTCGTTCACTCCCACGCTGGTAGCAGGTTGCTGGGTGGGCGGTGAAGAACCCTCTATCCATTTCGATCAGATGGCCTACGGGCAGGGAGCCAGGATGGCATTACCCATTCACGGTATCTTTTATCAGAAGGTCTATGCCGATACCGAATTAAATTACAAGGACAACGGCACGTTCGAGATCCCCGCCGATTTCGACCCCTGTCATGATATGCAACGCTACTCTCCCGACTTTTACCGCGGCAACGATCCGGTGATCGAAAGTGAAGGGATTGACGATATCTTTAATTGATATTATTCATTGCATTCATGGTATTTGACTTACGCCGTTATTCGCTTACGCGTTACAATCAAATAATTACTGAATAAGAATCCCGGTTCTTTACTCTTTACTCTTTACTCTTTGCTCCTGCTACCCGTTGACTGGAAGAACAACTCCTCTTTCAGCTTCTCAATGCGCAATGAAGCGTTTCTGTAAGAAGTTTCCGCAGAACTGATTTTTCCGGAGTCCACTTCCTCTATCAAGTCATTGGCTTCCATTCTTCTATCTTTGGGACTCGTCTTCAGGAAGCGCTCGTAATAGGTGATGGCATTCTTATATTCATTCATGGAATCGTAACAGTAGGCGATGTTGTAGAGCAGGAAATGGATACCCGGGTTCCGCTTATAAGCCGACTGAAAGTATTCGATGGCTTTGACATAATTTTTCGACCGCATATAGGCATCGGCAAAAGATCGGTCAAAGTCAAACAGCATTGCATTCATTTCTTCGATCTTCTCCACACCTTCCGTCAGCACCTCTATCCCTCTCTTGCGGTCGTATGTCCGGGAAAGGGCTGTCCCGTAGTAATAGAGCAAATTAATATCGGTGTTGTTCTGTCCGTATGCTTTCTCCAGCCAGGATACCGCTTCGTAATACAATTTACCTGCATATAGGCTCATACCCAGATAGTAGCAGGTAGTGTATGAACTGTCGCCCAAGGCCACATTTTCTTTTAGCCGTTGGGTTGCTTCCTTATAGTTACCCGCCGAGTAGTGCGCCATTCCGTTCAATTGACCGACCAGTTGCTGGCCGGGATTGATTTTTTCAAGATATGTTTCCGTCAGATTGATCGCAGCATCATAAAATTTTGCTCCCAGATAAATATTCCCCAGCTTATTCACGGCCAGATAATCCCCCGGATTTTTCCCTATGGCTTTGGAATAATACCAGATTGCGGAGTCACCTTCGGAACTGTATAAATAGGCGTCACCCACCATACGGAGCAATAAAGGAACAGAATCTGTTTTAAAGACTGTTGTGGCCTGTTCAATAGTTTCTGCCCAATTATTGTTCCTGTAAAATGCCATTGCTTTCTGGGTTTGAATGAACAGGTTATCGGGCGATAAGCTGTCAGCCGTAATCCAGGACTGCAACGATAGCCGGGAGTCTCCGGCTTGTGAGGCACATTCCGCCATAGAAATCATCACGTTCGTATCATCGGGGTATTCTTCCACCAACTGTTTGTAAATACCCAGTGCAAAAGTATAGTTATACAATTTCTCATAACAGGTGGCTTTTAGTAACAAATTTTCCCGGATAGGCGGCTCCTGGTCCAATAACCCCAACGCCTTATTATATTGATAGTTCCGCAGGGCATCCTGCACCTCATTCGATTGCGACAATAAGCACCCCGAATGCAGGAGTAACAGACTGAAAAATATAGATCTAAGTGTCATAAGGAGTTTTTTTTTAAATAATAAGGAATATTCCACTTTCAGGAAACCCCCTTTGATTCTGCACATTGCCGGGCCATAGTTATTTATCCAAATGAGCAGAGACCAAAGTAAACTTGTCCTCTGCCCATATCGAAAGAATGATTAACAAGAAGGTTGATTCAATTATATCAGACTATTTGAGTCGCTAGCTCCTCGATTGTTAATTCCCGCAACGACATAATGCAAACCAGTTTACTTTCTGTTCGTATTGCTTAACGAAATAGTTCAATTTTGAAGCCTGAAGACAACCGGCAAAGTATAACGGACTCTCACCGCCTCTCTCCTCTGAACACCCGGTTTCCACTTTGGCATGGCCTCTATTACCCTGACGGCCTCTTTATCGAGGGAAGGATCCACACTGTGGACAACCTGAAAATCACTCAGGCTTCCGTCCTTCTCCACTATAAAATTAACTATTACACGGCCTTGTATTCCGTTTTGCTGCGCTGTCACCGGATATTTGATGTTGTCCGAAAGCCATTTCATCATGGCTGCATTACCGCCGGGAAATTCAGGCTGTCTTTCTACGACCACAAAAACTTCATCAGATTTGCCTGGTATGGGTGGCGGAGGTGGTGCAGTGGAAGATTTTTTATCATTCGCCTGTAATCTGAAAACCACGGGCAATGTAAACCGTACTCTTACAGTCTCTCCCCGCTGCTTACCGGGAGTCCAGCCCGGCATAAGTTTCAACACCCTTACTGCTTCATTGTCCAATAAGGGATCAATACCGCGAACAACGTTAAAATCACTTAGACGGCCATCTTTTTCAACCACAAAGTTGACGATCACCTTTCCTTCAGTACCTTTTTCCTTTGCCTCTGTCGGATATTTTATATGATCTGACAAGAACTGCATCATGGCCGCATTTCCGCCGGGGAATAAAGGTTGTTCCTCTACGACCACAAAAATTTCACTGTTATCTTCAACCTTTTCTTCGGGAAGGAGATCGGGCGTATCCGTTGAGCCCGGCGCAGATGTGCCATTCTCCGTTACCGCCTCTCCGTCATTTTTCTTTTCCCGGTTTACACAACTATTGGCTACTATCAGTAAAAAAGCCAAAGGAAGTATCAGCAGGTATTTCGCCAGTTTCAACGTAGGCGATTTCGTTTTATTCATCATCATAATCCGTTGTTTTAGTTGTGATACATTAAAGTTATTTACTATCTGAACTGCAGTTTCATGATAAGTTAATCGTAAAAGATGGTACTGGTACTCCCGGCTGTCGACGCCTTCCCTCAGTACACCGTTATCCGCCAGGTATTCCAGATTCATGGCCATTTCCCGCTTCATCAGCCACACAAACGGATTCCACCAGGAAAACAGGCACAATAATTCGAGGAGCATGATATCGATGGAATGCTGCTGGCGCACATGCGTTTGTTCGTGCAGTAAAATCTGGGACAATTCGGCTTCGGAATGCTTTCCCGCATGAATAAAGATCCGGTTAAAAAACGAAAAAGGGGTTATATCGTCCTTTAACTGATAAACCGGAACCCCGATAATGATACATCTTTCGCACTTCCTATTCATGCGAAGGACCGACAGGAACTGCCCGATAAACCGTAACAGGAATACAACAGTAACAATAATATAAACCAACGAAATAATCCTTTCCCAGAGAACGGCAACTTTGACGGCACTATCTTCCTCTACCACTATCGCCGTACCTGGCTCTTCTATAAATACCATTGCTTCCGCTTCTCCCGACGCGATGGAGGAAATCCAGAAATCACCGAGCACCGGGATAGACCACAAGGGATAAAGAAGCGAAAAGACAATCGCCGACAGGAAAAAGAAGCGCCGCAGCCGTAAAAAGGTGTCTCTCTTCAACACAATTGCGTACAAGAGATAAAACAAAGCCAGGGCAATATTTACTTGTATCAGGTATATAAAAAACGGAGCCATAATGTGTTCATGTAAATGTTGAAACAAATCTCTACTTAGCCCTGTAACCTACCACTACAATATCACTTTCAACGGAAACTCCAGGGGACGATTCTTCATTTTGTAACCGGAAATATACGGATGCTTCAACTTCCGGATTAGCTTTCCCTCCCACTTTTTTCAGCACAACATCAGGCGGCAGAGAATTTAATACTCTTATCACCTCCGAGTCCAATGAGGGGTCAACCCCCTGTTTAATTCTTATGTTTGATATCTCGCCCCTCTCATTCACACTGTAAACGGCTTTCACCATCCCTGTGATCCCGTTTTCCTGGGCAATCACCGGATATTTAATGTTTTGTGAAAGAACTTTCAAATAGGCTGATTCCGACTCGCTGTTTTTGTCTGTTTTAATACCTGTTGTCGGGATATCAGAACTGTTCTTCTTATCCAACCGGAAAACTACCGGCAATGTAAACCGTACATTTACAGCCTGGTCGCGCTGCGTACCCGGTTTCCATTTGGGCATTGTCTGAAGCACACGCACTGCTTCCGCATCCAGAGAGGGCTCTACGCCACGCACTACATTTACGTGGTTGATGCTGCCGTCTTTCATCACCACAAAGTTACAGATCACACGCCCCTGGGTCTTTTTTTCCTGTGCTTCTTTCGGATAACGAATATTATCTCCCAAAAATTGCATCATAGCTTCCGGTCCGCCGGGAAATTCAGGTGGATTTTCCACCACCACAAAAATATCCTCGTTGTCCATGCTCTTTTTATCCTGATCGATTACCTCCTGCACGCGGCTTCCCTCACCGCTATAGGCAACGACCACAATCTCATCTATCTCTTTACCTTTTGAAAGAGCCTCTTTATCTTCTGTTGTGAGTATCTCGTTTTGCAGAGTGTTGCCTTGCAACCTGAAAACAACCGGTAATACAAACCGTACATTTACGGCCTTGCCACGCTGTGTACCCGGTTTCCATTTAGGCATTAACTTAATTATGCGTATTGCTTCCGCATCCAGCGACGGGTCTACGCCGCGTACCACATTCACGTCATAAATGCTGCCGTCTTTCATCACCACATACTCACAGATCACACGCCCTTGGATACCTTCTTTCTGTGCTTCAACCGGATACCTGATATTGTCTGCCAGGAATTTCATCATAGCTT
>NZ_CALNAT010000163.1 GCF_937873925.1 uncultured Proteiniphilum sp.
GAAAAAAGAATTAGGATTTCAAGGGTGGTTGACATTTTCAGAGATTGTACACGCCACAGCAGACTCCCCTATCGGCCCCTGGAAATATAAAGGGACATTGCTCAAAGGAAGGGGACCGGATTATTGGGATGCTTTAGGAGTTCATAATCCGATGATCGCTTTTTTTGATGGTAAATACTATTTGTACTACAATTCAACCAATCTGAATGGTGAACCCTATGATGAAAAAGAATTAAAAGAATTGGGGCAACAAGGCGGAAAACATCCAAAATGGGGAAATGTCCGCAACAATCAGCGGATCGGTGTAGCTGTTGCTGATTCATTTGACGGACCTTGGGAGAGAATGGACGAACCTTTGATAGAACCGGCAGGACCGGTCAGAAATATGGTCAATAATCCAACAATTACACAGAAAGATGACCTGTATTATCTGATATTTAAAGGAGACAAACCCGATGAAAAGCGAATTATACGCGATCAGGCGATTGCAATTTCAAAATCGCCGACAGGACCTTTTGAAATACAGGAAAAACCAGTGATTGACTATATAGAAACGGAGGACATGGCAATGTGGTACGACACTAAACGTGAACGTTTTTACGCTGTTTTCCATGCATTTGCCGGATTTATAGGAATGGTCACCTCCACAGATGGTAAAGACTGGAGGCAAGCTACTGAATACATCGTTATCCCCAAGAGAATATTGATGACAAACGGCCAATTCTGTCTTCCTGACCGGCTGGAACGTCCTTTCGTAGTAGTAGAAAACGATGAACCGCAGGTACTGGTATTATCAGCTAAAAAAGGGGACGATTCTTATCTGGTATTTATTCCGGTTAATCAGGAAAAAGATAATACTCCCTCTACTATTATAGTATCTGATAAAGTAAAACAGACAGTTAAATTCGGTGTGGATGCTGAGAGGCTTTGGGACTGGGACAGGAATATGAAAGAAGAACTGGCCCACCTGGCGGTTAACGAAATGAAAAGTGAATATATTCGTGTCGCCATCGATGCCACCTATGAAAGGGAGGAAGGAGTCAAAAATGAAAATGCCTACGATGATGAGATTGAAATGATGAATGTCATCCAATCGGCAAATCCGGATATTCAGTTTTTTGCCAGCTCCAGGCCCCTCTTTGAAGCATATTCCAAAGACGAAAGAGAAACGATATGGGGTCATAAAGACAATACTCCCTGGTCACCCTATCCCCGATGGATATTAGATTGGAAGCAAGACGGAACAAAGAAGATGAAGGATGGTACAATAGTGCCCAAATGGAAGGAAGAGATCCTTCACTTACCGAAACTGATCCAATATTTTGCAGATTATTTAAATCTCATGCACCGCAATGGTTTTAAGATAACCTACCTTGATGTGACGAATGAGAAAGAGACCATTTCTCCTTCTGCCAATAAATATATCCATGAAAATCTGCCGAAATTACTGGAACCGGGGGTACATATGCCCGGATTAGTAGTCCCATCATCTTGGGCCATTAGTGGAGCTACAGGCTGGCTGGACAAAGTAGATATATCAAAGGACGAACACGCCTCAATTGCAGTTGCCTCTACCCACAATACCGGACCAACAGGAGTATATGAAGAGTTTGTGGCAAGAGCCAACAAACTGGGCATAAAAGAGATATGGAATACCGAGATGCATGGGTGGACCGGTGTGGATCTACATGAAGAAATAATTACATCAGAGGTACTCTGGAAACATCTGCGTGCCGGATTTACAGGGATTGATACCTGGCTATTCTATGGACCGGCCAAAGGAAGAGGTCATACCATGATTTGGGTAGACCATCAAAATAAGACCTACACCAGATCAGGGAAATACGAAATCTTTAAACAAGTGGTCAATTATGCCGGCGGAGGGAATTATGTAGAGGTAACAATGCCCAATGAAGCCACCCCTACAGCCGCATTCATAAAAGACAACGTACTGTCGGTATGGGTATTGAATAAAAGCAGATTTCCCATGAATGAGACCCGATTCGATTTGGGGAAAAATAGAAAAATAAGGGAGGATCAATGCGAAGTGTACAGATGGCACAAAGATCTGCCGGGAGTAGGAGAAAAGAATGATCTTCCGGTTTCTCAGAATTCTTTCCATTACACTCTCGAAGACGAATCTTTATACTTCTTTAAAATTCAGTTAGACTAAGACACGGTATTTAATGAGTTTTCACAAATAAACAGATCATACAAAATGATAACAACGAAAAAAGTTTTTTTCAGTACGCTGTATTTACTGTTACTGTTGATAGCCTGCGCCAACCAGATACAGGACAGAAAAAAGGTACTCATCATTGGCGACTCAATATCCATAGGTTACACCCCTTTTGTAAAAAAATCCCTCTCTGACAAGGCGGATGTGTTCCACAATAAGGGAAATGCACAGCATACAGGGACCGGTAAAGAGATGCTGGAGGAATGGTTAGGAGACACGGAATGGGATATAATTGCTTTTAACTGGGGATTATGGGACCTGTGTTACCGTCATCCGGAATCAAAGGTGCAGGGTAACAGGGACAAGATTAACGGTACCGTCACATTTACCGTTGAACAATATGCGGCCAATATGGACACGATCGTTACCAGGCTAAAGGACACCGGAGCAAAATTGCTCTTTATTACTACCACCGTCGTCCCCTCCAACGAAGCAGGGCGATTTGAAGGTGATGAAATAAAATATAACAATGCTGCATTGGCAATTATGGAAAAGCATGGTATTCCTGTCCACGACCTTTATCAATATTCAATTGATATTCACAAAAGACACAGGCAAGGAGAAGGTGATGTCCATTACACTACTGAAGGTTATGAAGCACTGTCAGAATCAGTGATTGAAGCGATTAGAGGATTATTACAATAAAAATTCTCTGTCCGCAAAAATTATTAATCCATAGTCATATGAAACGTGTATTCTTCCCTCTATTATTTTTATTTATTATAGATGGCGTCATCCCTCAAACGCAGGTGAATGAGCTTTTGACTGAAAACCTTACCCTTCCCATAGGGTTGGATGTCTCCATACCCAGATTTACATGGCTGCTGGACAATAATACCCGGAATATTATTCAAACGGCTTATGAAATTGAAGTAAAATCAGACAACCTATTTGTTTGGAGAAGTGGTAAAGTAATATCAGACTCTTCTGTCCTTGTTGCATACAAAGGTGTTCCTTTGGAAAGTAACACTTTATATACGTGGAGAGTAAGAGTATGGGACAATACGGGGCAAATGTCAGACTGGAGTTCTTATACCCGGTTCCGTACCGGTTTTTTGCATTCGTCAGACTGGAAAGCACAATGGATCACCCCCGGTTTTGAAGAAGACACGATCAATCGTCCCTCTCCCTATTTAAGAAAGACATTTCAAACAAAAAAAGAGATCCGGCATGCTATCCTTTACGTTACATCACACGGCATGTATGAAGCATACCTGAACGGGAAGCGTGTGGGAGATGCACATTATACCCCGGGATGGACATCCTATCATAAACGATTGCAGTACCAGGTTTACGACGTTACCGACCTTGTACGACAAAATAATACGATCGCCGTAATGTTAGCAAGCGGATGGTATAGAGGGATTCTTGGATGGAGCAATAAAAACAACCACTATGGCCGTGACATAGCCTTATTATTTCAATTAGAGATTGAATATACCGACGGTATCCGAGAGAGAGTGATGTCAGATCCGTCTTGGAAAAGTTCCACAGGAAAAATCACCTATTCAGAGATCTATAATGGTGAAACAATCGATCTTCGTTTGGAAAAAGAGGGATGGATGCTTTCTCAATACGATGACTCACAATGGCAGGGTGTAAAAACGGCAAATTTTGATACAGCAAATCTGGTGGGTACCTATAACGAACCTGTCAGGCAACAGGAGATTTTTAACCCGGTCAGGATATTCAGTACTCCCAAAGGAGAACAGATTATTGACTTCGGCCAGAACCTGGCCGGTTGGATAAGGATGAAGGTCAAGGGAAAAAGCGGTGATATGATCACATTATCACATGCTGAAGTATTAGACAAAGAAGGAAATTTCCATACTGCCAACCTGCGTGCAGCTAAGGCACAATGTATTTATATACTAAAAGACACCAATAAAGTTATACTACATCCTCATTTCACATGGCACGGATTCCGCTATGTGAAAATTGAAGGTTATCCCGGAGAAATCAAACCAGAGAATTTTGAGGCAGTAGCCCTTTATTCCGATATGGAACCCACGGGCAGTTTTACCTCATCCCATCCGCTAATCAACCGATTACAAAGTAATATCCAATGGGGACAAAAAGGGAATTTCCTGGATATACCGACCGATTGCCCACAAAGAGATGAACGATTGGGATGGACGGGGGATATCCAGATTTTTGTCCCTACAGCAGTTTTCAACTTGCGGGTACATAATTTTCTAGCCAAGTGGTTACGGGATCTGGAAGCGGATCAATTGGCTACCGGTGAAGTGCCGAATTATATACCTGACCTGGGGAGTAACGCCAACCGGGCAGCTTGGGGAGATGCGGCTACAATTGTTCCTTGGGCACTCTATAAAACCTACGGCGATAAGCGGATCCTACGTCAACAATACGGCAGTATGAAAGCCTATGTAAAGAGTATTACCGATGTAACCCACGATGGGCTATGGGATAAAGGGTTTACTTTTGGGGACTGGCTGGCTTATTCTCCGGAAGAAGGAGAGAAAAAAACGCCCGGGACGAATAAATATATTATCACCCAGGCATATTATGCCAATTCGCTGCGTATCATGATGAATACCGCAAAGGTGTTGAACATCCCTGAAGATGAAATATATTATACAAACCTATTCGAACAGGCCACTAAAGCTTTTTATACGGCTTTTATCAATGAAAAAGGCGACTTGATCTCTCAATCACAAACGGCCTACAGCATAGCACTCGAATTCGGGATGATACCCCATCATCTTGAAAAACAGGCAGCAGCAAGGCTGGCTGAACTGATTGGAGATTTCGGTCATTTTACCACAGGGTTTTTAGCTACTTCACCTCTGCCCCATATTCTCCTTCAATACGGATATGGCGATCTCGCTTATAAACTTCTGGAAAGGGAAGAATATCCATCGTGGCTCTACCCCATTACGATGGGAGCAACAACGTTCTGGGAAAGATGGAATGCGATAAAACCAGATGGAAACTTTCAGACACAGAAACCGCAGAGTAACTCTTTCAACCACTATGCACACGGTGCTATCGGAGATTTTTTGTACCGGAAAGTTGCCGGACTGAACATAGCCTCCGGTGAAGATGCAGCAG
>NZ_CALNAT010000164.1 GCF_937873925.1 uncultured Proteiniphilum sp.
GAAGGGACCGGGGATCCGGTTATCACGATCTTCCCTTCCTGAAAAAAGGACAAGGGTATAACCGGCCAATCTATTGATTGTACCAGGCAGGATTGAAACGCCAAAGTGAAACAGGACGGATTAATCTTTTTTTAAATCATCGATCTGTACATGAAGCCGCTGGTTGATTTCAAGGAGATGTTTGTTCTCATTTATCTATTATTTAACAGGCTCATTTTTTTCTGTAAAAAAAATTTATGTACTTTAGAGCTTCAATAAGTCAGTTATGAAAACAAGATGTTTTTTATTTTTTGTTTATTTGCCGTTTTTTCTTTTCTCCCAAGGTATAAAGATAACGAACGGCCCTTATATCCAGCGAATGGGTGAAAATGAAGCAACCATTATCTGGACGACGAATAACGACGCCATATCCTGGATCGAACTGGCTCCGGCGGGAAATGACAGTTTTTATGCTGCGGAAAGGCCTCAATTTTACGACACCTCCCACGGCAATCGTGTAATAGGTAAATTACACCATGTAACCGTTAAAGGCCTTTCGCCGGGGACCGGATACCGGTACCGGATCTTTTCAAAAGAAGTACTCGGTTACGAAGGGCACCGGCTTCTATTCGGAAATATCGCCTCATCCGAGGTGTACCGAAATAAACCTCTCACTTTTACCACCTTGGATCGGGATAAAAAAGCTTTTTCCTTCCGGGTAGTCAACGATATACATGGAAAGGCCGATAATTTACGGGCTATGTTGAAGGATGTGAAGAAAGAAAACACCGACCTGGTATTCTTTAACGGCGATATGATCTCTACCCTCAATGATGAAAAAGAAATATTTACCGGTTTTATGGATACGGCCGTAGAACTATTCGCCAGCGAGGTCCCGGTATTTTATACGCGGGGGAATCATGAAACCCGGGGAAAGGCAAGTTCCGGGCTTTATGATTATTTTCCGGGTAGCAATGGAAATTTTTATTATGCCTTCCGCCATGGGTCTGTTTTCTTCTTGGTGCTTGATAGCGGCGAAGATAAACCCGATTCTGATATAGAATATTCGGAATTAGCACAATTCGACAACTACAGGGATCAACAAAAAGAATGGATCGAAACGGTCGTTACATCCCCTGAATTCCAATCGGCTCCCTTCCGGATTGTCATTATGCACATTCCACCGGCAGGTTCAACATGGCACGGAACACAGGATGTCGCACAAAAGTTCCTTCCCCTGCTGAATAAAGCCAATATTAATGTGATGCTGTGCGGACATACGCACAATTATAAATATATTGACAGGGGGGAAGAGCAAAATATCCATTTTCCCGTTTTAATAAATGATGATGAAACCTATCTCGATATAACGGTGAATTCCAGGATAGACATACGACAGAAGGATATGTCGGGGAAAACCTTACATACTCATATAATCGACAGTAAAAATTAATATCGAACAACAGTGTATATTTTACCTATAAGTTCCCCTACACCGAAATAAAAAACTAAATTAATCGTATGAAACCGACATGTTTAAAATAATCATTAAACACCCGAAGAGAATGATTATTTTATATATCAAAGGTTCCATACACCGAAAAGAAAAAATAAAATAATCGTATGAAAAAAACAATGCTAATTTTAGGTTTATCCTTTGCAGTAATGATGGCAGCTTGCGCGTATGGAAATAGTAAAAAAGAATGCAATCTTAGGATAGCATCTTTTAACCTGAGGATGGATACCCCCAACGATGGAGATAATGCCTGGCCCAATAGGAAAGAGATGGTGAAAAGTCTGATCAGATTCCACGACCTGGATATTGTCGGAACACAGGAAGGTTTTAAGCACCAGCTCGATGGTATCCTTGAGTTGAACGGTTATGCCTATGTAGGCGCCGGACGGGATGACGGTAAAGATGCCGGTGAACACTCCGCTATTATCTACAAAAAAGACCGTTTTGAATTGCTTGATAACGGTGATTTCTGGTTCTCCGAAACACCCGAAGTTCCCGGGAAAGGCTGGGATGCGACCTGCTGCAACCGCATCTGCTCGTGGGCGAAATTCAGGGATAAATTATCGGGAAAGAAATTCTTTGTATTCAACTCACACTATGACCACCAAGGAAAAGAGGCCCGCAAAAATTCTTCGTTATTACTGGTGAAGATGATCGGACAGATCGCAGGAGACAGTCCGGTGTTCGCTACGGGCGACTTCAATGCCACTCCTGACGACGAACCTATTCATACTATTTATAGCTCAGGCAAGCTCAACGACTCCTATCTTGTAACCCAGGAGCCACCCTATGGAACAGAAGGCACTTTCAACTCGTTCAAACCGAATGCCCCGACGAAAAGCAGGATCGACTATATCTGGGTTACCCCCGGCATCAAGGTCAAGAAATACGGGGTGCTCAACGATATGCCATACGGGCGGTTTCCTTCCGACCATTTCCCTGTAGTTATACAAGCTTCTTTTTAAAATATTGAGCACAAATATGGTTATTCCCGATATAACGAATATGAATCATTTTCCTGAGGGAAAAAATATCCCATTGTGTGCTTTTACTCTTTGGCTGCAATATCGAGGTATTTTTTTTAATGGTTTCTTCCTTCTGCAGGATTGATGATCACCGTATTTTACGACAGTTTTTCCAGTACCTTTTTTATACGTGCAATCGCTTCCACGATACTTTCATCGGATGTGGCGTACGACAAACGGATACACCCGGGAGCGCCGAAAGCGTCCCCACCTACGCAAGCCACGTGACCCTCTTCCAGTAGGTACATGGCCAGATCCGTAGCCGTCTGCACCGTTTTTCCGTTATACGACCTGTTCAGGTAACTTGAGCAATCGGGAAAGATATAAAAGGCGCCCATCGGGTTGTTCACTTTCAGTCCGGGGATCTGCCCAAGCAGTTCCACGATAAGGTTCCTTCTCCTTTCAAAAGCTATCCGCATCTCACCTACGCAGGACTGATCGCCGGCATAGGCTGCCAGAGCCGCTTTTTGCGATATGGAAGATGGCCCGGATGTGTATTGTCCCTGCAACATAGTACAAGCCGATGCAATCCATTGCGGTGCGGCCATCCATCCTATACGCCAGCCGGTCATGGCGTAACCTTTCGATACCCCGTTTATCACCACTACACGATCACGGATAATGTCGAACTGTGCGATCGATTCATGTTGCCCGATATAATTGATATGTTCATAGATCTCATCGGCAATCACATAGACATGGGGATATTTTTCCAGCACACCGGCAAGCGCAGTTAATTCATCTTTGGTATACACACTTCCTGTGGGATTCGACGGGGAGCAGAGAATCAGCGCTTTGGTCTTCGGAGTAATAACCTCTTCCAATTGTTGCGGAGTGATCTTAAAATTCTGTTCGATCCCGGCATAAATGAATACGGGTGTCCCTTCCGCCAGCTTCACCATCTCCGGATAGCTGACCCAGTAGGGAGCAGGAATGATCACCTCTTCATCCTTATCTATAATAGAAAGAATAACGTTGCACAACGATTGCTTCGCTCCGCCGGAAACCACAATTTGTGCAGGTGTATATTCCAGTTTATTTTCTGCCTGCAGTTTTTCGCAAATCGCTTTCTTCAGATCGGGAAAGCCGGCCACGGGAGAATAAAAAGAGAAATTATCGTCAATCGCTTTCTTGGCCGCATCCTTTATATGCCTGGGGGTAGTAAAGTCGGGCTCCCCCACACTCATATTGATCACATCAATGCCCTGAGCTTTCAGTTCATTGCTTTTTTGTGCCATCGCGAACGTTTCAGAAGGCGATAAGGCGGTCAATCTGGATGATAATAAATCCTTCATAAATTGTATATAAATTTAAACTTTTTGTTAGATAACGGAGACAAAGATATACAAAAATACTATTTTAAAAGCGCTTCCATGAGTAAATGATCGGAATATCGCTATATAAGTTTACAAAAAAATAAAAAAGGCTGTATCAAACAGCCTCATTATATATTTATCTAATCAATTTCTTAAAACAAAGCTTTCGTAATCCTTTTCCGGATCACTCAGCTTCAGACAATAGTCCTTTTCATCAGCCGGCTATACGCAAGCTGGCTCTCAAACTCCTGAGTCTGTTCATTCTGTTTGCACGATATGTGGCAGACCCGTTCGAGATGTTCTGCTCCAGATACTTTATCTGGGCCAGAATTTCTTCTTTTGTTAGGCTTTTGATTGTCATAATTTTCCTTTCATTTAAATTTATGATTTATCGGCAAACCGTGTACAAGAAGCCTTGTCAGTAAATTATTGATAACCTGAAAATGATTTCAAATAACTCGCTTGCCATTTAAATCGATACAAAGATACCACAAAAAACATGTTATACAACATATTTTTGATAGATTTTTTTACTTTGAGATAGAGATAATCTATTACAACAAAGAGCGACCCTGTAAACGTAATAGTTTACAGGGTCGCTGTGTTGTTCCGCGGAAGCGGGGGGATTCGAACCCCCGGTACAGTTACCCGTACGGCAGTTTAGC
>NZ_CALNAT010000165.1 GCF_937873925.1 uncultured Proteiniphilum sp.
CAAAGACTACTTGACAATCGACTCATTATAGGTCTAAACCTCGCATTATTAAATAAAGACGCGAATGTAGGTTTTGATGATGTTTTCAGGTCGGCCATAGTAATGCCCCCCACGGCTCCAGTTTACGGGGAAGGAGACGATTATGACATGTATGGCGCTTATTTTCAAAATCGTGCCCACGAGCTTTTCAATCCGGTAGCCATCATCAATCAGAATCAAAATATAAGAAAGACAAGTAGAGCCACTTATAATATCCAAGGTGATCTAAAAGTCACTGGAGACATCACTACCTCTATCCGGTATGCGCATAATAATGAAAATATTACAAACAGTCAATATATCAGTAAATATAGCCTCTATGGTAGTGGAATAGATCGCGGTGGCTTGGCATCCCAAAGCAATTATAGCAATAAAAACGATTTGTTTGAGTTGACAGGAAATTATCTGAAATCAATTGACTTAATAAATATAAATGCTTTGGCTGGATATTCGTATCAGGATTTCACCTCAGAGTATTTTTATTTGCAAGCCGGAAATTTTCTTACCGATAAATTCTCTTTCAATAATTTAGCAGCAGCCCGGGATTTTGCTGATGGAAAAGCGAAAGCAGAAAGTAATAAGGAATCCAACAAATTAATTGCTTTTTTCGGGCGAATCAATTTAAGTGCCGACAACACCTATTTTTTGATGGCCTCGCTTCGTCGGGAAGGTTCTTCCCGTTTTGGCGAGGGGAACAAATGGGGTAACTTCGTGGGATTGAGTACCGGCGTAGATATTAACCGTATCTTAAACATCCCTTTTACTGATCAATTAAAATTGAGAGGTAGCTACGGGTTGACTGGTGCTTTACCGGCCCAAAGCTATTTATCAAAACAAATTTATGGACCCGGTAATAATTTGGAATACTATCTCTACAAGGATCAATTTACACCTGTGTATTTACCCCAGAGTAATCCCAATCCCGATCTTAAGTGGGAAACAAAATCAGAGATTGACTTTGGAGTAGACTTCAGTATGTTCAATTCACGTTTAACAGGTAGTATTGATTATTATAACCGTAAAACGTCGGATGCGCTAATTACATTAAATGTTCCCGTTCCTCCTAATTTATTCCCCACTTCCGTTTTAAACGCCGGAGAACTTCAAAATCGGGGATTTGAAATAGGAATGACTTATGATGTTGTTAGAACAAATAACTTTTCGTGGAGTACCTCTTTAACCCACTCAACCAATTCTTCGAAGATTATTTCACTTTCAATGGGTGATATCCAATATGGCATCAGAGAAGTTGGCGGATTACCGGCACCTCTCACGGGGAACGTGGTACGTGTTCAGGAAGGAAAGCCTTTGGGACAGATGATAGGTTGGATATACGAAGGCGTTAAGAGTGACGGCTCTTATAATTTAAAGGATATAGATGACAATGGAGTAATTAACGAACGCGACGTAGACGTAATCGGACGAGGACTACCCAAAGGTGAATTTGGATTTGGGAACACCCTTACTTATAGAAATTTCGATTTAAACTTTTTCTTTAGGGGGGTATACGGGCATGATTTAGTTAATCTCCACCGTACAATGTTTGAACAAGTATCACGTATAAGTACTTATAATTTGATCAAGACAAATTATTTTCAACCCGAATATAAAGGTCCCGTAGCTTATAATAGTCATTATGTAGAAAATGCTTCTTTTATCAAGCTGGATAATTTATCATTAGGATACAATTTTAAATTGTCGTCTCAATCAATTATATCTCAGGCCAGATTATATATTACGGGGCAAAACCTGTTTTACATCACGGACTATTCCGGGGTAGATCCGGAACCTCGTTACTCTTACGAAGGAAATGTTCTTGCTCCTGGGATTGAGCCTCTTAATAGCTGGGTAACAACACGAACATTTACACTGGGTGTAAATCTAACTTTCTAAAAAACTACCTTATGAAAATCAATAGTATACATATAATTCCTCTATTTATTAAAAAGATAATTCTTTTTTCCGGATTACTTTCCTTGCTGTTCAGCTCCGCCTGTACGAACTTGGATGAAACACTATATAGCCAGTTAGACAATGACAATTTCTTGCAAACGGAGGAAGAAATCTCCTCCGCATTGGGTGCTATCTACAGTGGATTAAGAACATTTCAACGAAACGACCACTTGTGGACAATATATTGTACAACCGATGAAGTTGCGATTCCTGGCAGAACAGGAGGAGATTGGGCAGGTGATGGCCAAGACCAACAGATGACTGACCACAAGTGGATCTCCAATAATCGTTTTTTTAAAGGAACATGGATAGCATTTTTCGCGCAAGTAAATACGTGCAACCGGTTAATATATCAACTGGAACAAATTGACTCTCAGAAATACGCTACCTATATATCCGAAGTGAAGATAGTAAGAGCATTATGGTATTTATGGCTGATTGACATGTGGGGAAATGTTCCCATTGTTGATCGGTTCGATGTCCCTGATGGTTATCTACCTACAACCAATACTAGAAAAGAGGTGTATGATTTTATAGAAAAAGAGGTTAACGCGAACATCTCTAATCTTACTAAAGAAAAGAGTTCGATAACGTATGCAAGGGCAGATTATTGGACAGCGAAAGCTATTCTGGCAAAATTATATCTTAATGCCAAAGTATATACGGGAGTTGCTGAATATCAGAAGGCATTGGATGCTTGCAACGACATCATCAATTCCAATGTATTCGCGATGAGTACTACTTATCGTGAGAACTTCATATCAAAAAATGAAAATTCCACGGAAGCAATACTGGCCATTCCCTTTGATGACATATATACTGAATGGGGTTGGATATTGCCTCTTGTATCGTTACACTATTCCAGTCAGCAAACATTCAATCTGACTAATGGGCCATGGAATGGGCTTTCTGTTCAAACTGAATTCTTTTACATGTATGAAGACGGGGATATACGAAAAGAAAACAATTTCCTTTGGGGTGCGCAATATAGCTCTACGGGCGAACCTTTAATCGATAACGGATACGAGAAAGAGTTAGATCCGGACGGACCGCAGATACATTTTACCCCGGAATTTGTTTCCTTGTACAATACCATCCGGCAATCGGGAGTAAGAATAAAAAAATGGGAAATAGAGATGGGCGGGAATGGTTTTTTAAATAGCGATTTCTCTGTTTTCCGTTATACAGATATTCTACTTATGAAAGCTGAGATCCTGTGGCGCATGAATCCGGCGGTATTCGGCTGGGTAATGCTGTTTGTTCT
>NZ_CALNAT010000166.1 GCF_937873925.1 uncultured Proteiniphilum sp.
TCGATCGCTTTCACGATTTTCTTTGCCGCTTTCTCCGCAGGGATACCGTTGTTTTGACCATCGTCCATTTGCCCGTGTTTTCTGCCGTCCGCTTCCAGCGCGTTATAGGAGATATTTGTTTTTACCCGTCCGGGGCAGACCATCACCACCCGGATATTCCGGTCGTAATATTCCGCGTGAAGGGTTTCGAAGAAACCGTAGAGGGCGAATTTAGAGGAGGCATAGGCCGATCGCAGAGGAAAGCCGAATTTTCCGGAGATACTGGTGGTGACAGCAATGGTGCCCCCTCCGTTCTCTATCATTCCGGGCAGTAATCGTTTACTGATCTTTACCGGTGCAAAGAAGTTCACGGCCATGATCTTTTCATCCACCTTATCATCTGTTTCCAAAACTTTGGAACGTTGGCTGATGCCGGCGTTGAGGAACGCGATATCGATCTTCCCGAAAGCGGCGATGGCTTTGTCTGTCAGCTCGTCGATATGTGCCAGGTCGGACAGGTCGTATGGCAATATCACGCATTGCGCTCCACGGCGGATACACTTTCCCTGCACATCCGCCAACCTGTCGGTTCGGGTAGCCGTAAGGATCAGATTGACTCCCTTCTGTGCATAGAGGTAAGCGCACGCCTCGCCTATACCCGACGAGGCGCCCGTGATCCATATTGTTCTGTTTTCGACTTTCTCCATTGGGGATATAGGATTTCGGATTTCAAGATTTGACTATGTCGATTTTGGCTCCGCCGAACGTTGTTTCAATTCAAGATCATTAAATCTACTAATCGTTAAATCATTACATCACTTCTAATTTCTAATTTCAACTAATCATCAAATCAATCAATTGGCACATTGGCATATTGACTCATTAGCACATTCACTAATCAGCACATCATCACATCAACAAATTGACCTTCCCACCTTCCCGCCTTTGCACCTTTATAATTAGCTCATTGGCACATCGACAAATCAGCACATTAATTCAGTCCCTCATTACTTCGTTCCATAGTTGTGCGCGGTAGTCGTCAATGGAGTGGGGGGCACATTCATCCACATTATATACATTATGGGAAGTATAGATCATCTGCTCCAGGAAATAAGGCGCACGATTAGGCCCTTCGCCTATGTTAAGCAGTACCGTCTCCCCGTTTTTGATCAGGTTCTTCCTGAGTGCGACAAAGAATCCGGCGATCGAAACGGCTGAAGCCGGTCCCGGGATGACTTTCTGCTCATAGGCCGTCAGTTTACCCACGGGGACCAGTTTCTTTTCATGCATCCGCAGGAAGCTGCCGCCCGACTTTTTCACCAATTTCGCTACGATAGGATAGGTGGCCGGGTTGCCGGTCGCCAGGGTAGGCACCTCCGTTTGAGGATTATTAATGATGGGATATTTCTTCTCAAAACCTTCGGGAAATCCGGCGGCTTCCGCATCTTCCCACGCCTGTACCATGGGATCGCATCCGTCTGTCTGTACCAGGAGGAAACGCGGATTTTTCAACCCGGGATAGACCTGTTTGATCTCGCGGATACCTTTATCGATAGCGATCGGGCCGGTACCGCCACTGACTGCCTGGATATAGACATCGGGGAACTTATCCATCTGGCGGAGCCATTCGAACACCATTGTTTTTTTTGCTTCTATACGGATAGGGTCAATATTGCCGGTCGATATCGGGATGTTGTGCAGCCTGGCATATCCTACCGCAATCTCCTTGGCTTTGGCATAATCGCCCATTACACGGAAAACCTGTTGGCCGTACGAACTGATAGTGGCTTCCGATGTTTTGATGGCATCTTCCGGCATGAACACGGAGCAATTCACCTTTGCCAGAGAAAGATATTTGGCATAGGCTGTAGCCGAATTTCCGGTGGAAGCGATGCAGTATTGGTTGATACCGATCTCGTTAAACAGACTGGCTGCCAGTGAAGCGGCAATATCCTTGAATGTGCCGGTCCCCCCGTTCAGGTCGTTTCTGTACACATGTACGTTGAGATCGAGTCCGTATTTCTTTTTTGCAAATTCTTCCAGAAATATCCACCGCTCTACTGGAATGGCGCCTTCACCTTTCGAGATAATATGCCTTCTGCGTAACAGCGGAAGAAAGGGGAAGTAATGCCAGAAACTGTTGGGGGTACGGCCTATAAGCCGTGGTAACCGCTGATACCTTCTGTTGTACCATACTTCGGAATGTTTACTTCCGCATTTCGGGCATTGTTGATCCTGTTCGAACCAGGTCCAGAAATTGGGAGTTAAATACCCGCACTGGGTACAGGTTAAACGGTACTTGTGTTGAATTTTTATGCGAAGCATCCTGTTTTTTTATGCAATGGACATCGATTTCATCTCGTCGGAGATATATTTTCCCGCTTCAAGATTCACTTTTATCTTCTTGAATACCTCAATGGTCTGATCCACTTCCTCCTGTGTGTGCGAGGCGGTGGGGATTAGCCTGAGCATCAGAACTCCTTTAGGCACCACCGGATACACCACGATAGAGCAAAAAACATTGTGATTTTCCCGCAGATCGATCACGATATTGGTTCCTTCGGGGACAGAGCCGCTAAAATAAACGGGCGTCACCGGTGATTGGGTATTACCGATATTGAATCCTTCCGCGATCAGTCCTTGCTGCAGCGATTTGGCAATTTTCCAGAGGTTTTCTTTGTATTGCGGCTGTGTCTGCACTATTTCGAGGCGTTTCAATGCGCCGATAACCATGGGCATGGGGAGCGATTTAGCAAATATCTGCGACCGCATATTGTATTTCAGTGAATTGACAATGGCTTTTTCGGAAGCGACAAAGGCGCCGATACCGGCCATCGATTTGGCGAAGGTGCCAAAATAAATATCCACTTCGTCCATCAATCCGAAATGTTCGCTTGCACCCGCGCCGGTCTCTCCCATGGTGCCGAACCCGTGTGCATCGTCTATCATAAGGCGGAAATTGTATTTTTCTCTCAGCTTAACGATCCCGGGAAGATTTCCCAAATCGCCTGACATACCGAATACCCCTTCGGTGATCACTAAGATACCACCTCCTGTCTCTTCGGCCTTCCTGGTGGCAAAACCGAGCATCTTGCCGCACCTCTCCATGTCGTTATGGGGATATACAAAACTTTTTCCGCCCTTGGCTTTATGCAGGAAGATACCGTCCATGATACAGGCATGGGATTCGGAATCATAGACAATGACATCGTTTCTCGAAACCAACGAATCGATGATCGATACCATTCCCTGATAGCCGTAATTGAGCAGGTAGGCTGCCTCTTTTTTCTCAAACGCGGCGAGTTTTTCTTCTAACTCCTTGTGATATTTCGTCTGACCCGACATCATGCGCGCCCCCATGGGGTATGCCATACCCCAGTCGGCCGCAGCTTTCGCATCGGCTTCACGCACTTCGGGATGGTTGGCCAATCCCAGGTAGTTGTTCAGACTCCAGGTGATCACCTCTTTGCCGAGAAATCTCATCCTGGGGCCTATTTCGCCTTCCAATTCGGGAAATATAAAATATCCTTCCGCTTTTTTACGATACTGTTCAAGCGGACCTTCGGCACTTTTCAGCCGGTCAAAAATATCTGTCATGATTGAATATGATTGTAATGATTTTCCTTTTTGCAAAAATAGCTGTTTCTACACTAACTTTTACTCCTGTCTTTTACTTCCACAAAATCCGCATCTTCGATTTCGCTCGATTCGAAGTTTTTTTTCTGATATTCAATGATTCTATCTTGTTGGTTTTCAGATTGTTTTGACTGCTGTGCTCGTTGCCGTTGGTAGCTTGAAGCTTGCCTTCCCCGCTTCCCCATTAGAAAAACCGCGAATGACTTTAACAGAAAGTAAACGACAATAAAACCCAGAAGAAATTTAATTAGGAATCCCATATATGGTGTGATAATTTGATTTAGGAATAAAGATACAATGATTCATGCAATGGTAACCAATCTCTTTGAATTATTTAACGGTTGACTTCTCTTTGCTACGGCCTGCAATGGAAAGTAGGATATAGGCCACGATTCCCCAGGCGACACCGCTGATCCCCAGCAGCGCTACGAGCAGGATCATCAGGAGAATCAGAATGATCTGTCTTTCATTCCCTTTGAGGGCTAATTTTTTGATCTTAAATGAGAACATCGGTATTTCGGAGATCATTAACAAAGACATCAGGATGATAAGGATGAGCGTGAGATAAGAAAAGTATTCATTGGTCGATATCACTTCTACCATTCCGTAGCAGTAGCTGATCCAAAACAGTCCGTTGGCGGGAGCGTTAAGCCCCCGGAACGAGGTGGTCTGCCGTTCGTCGATATTGAATTTTGCCAGCCGGTAAGCGGAAAAGACGGGAATAAGAAAGGCCAGGTAGGGAATCCACAGATGCAGAGGTTCCGGATAATCGGGGAGGAAAGAGAAATCGCGGAGCAGGATAAAAACCGCCGACGCAGGGGCTACGCCGAAACTGATCACATCGGCCAGGGAGTCCAGCTCTTTTCCCAAAGGAGAGTAGGCTTTCAACAGGCGTGCGGCCATCCCGTCCAGGAAATCGAACAGGGCTGCAATCGTAACCCATACCGCTACCGCCTTGAAATTACCCTGAAAAGCCATGGAAATGGCTATACATCCTGAGAAGAGATTGGACAAAGTGAGAATATTGGGTATCTGTTTTCTCATAATCCCTTATGTTGACTGTTTGGTAAGTCTTGCCAGAAAGGTGACATTGGAATGGACTTCTTCTCCGAGATCGACCAGTACCTCACTGTCCGGAGGCAGGAAAATATCCATTCTGGAACCCAGTTTGATGAAACCCAGCGGGGCTCCTATATGCACTTCATCTCCTTCTTTCACATAGGTGATAATTCTTCGCGCTACTGCGCCGGCGATCTGTTTTGTAAGTATTACGCCATGATCGGGCGTTTCGATCAGGATATTCGTATGCTCATTTTCATGGCTCGATTTAGGCAGGTATGCCGCATGAAAATTCCCCTCAATATGGGAGAAGTGGGTGATCTTGCCGGAAACCGGTATCCAGTTTGAATGGGCGTTGAAAAACGACATGAAGATGGATATCTGTATACGCTCTTCGTGAAGGAATTCTTTTTCGAATACTTTCTCAATGACTACGATCCTGCCGTCCGTGGGTGCATTTACCAGTCCGTGCAGATCGCCTTTATAGGTGCGCTCGGGCTTTTTATAGAAGTTGAGGGCCATGGCATATAACAGGAGCGACAACATTGACAGAATGACGGTAAAAACCGTGCCGGGCAAAAGGATCGGAAAAATCACATTGATCAGGATAAGCACAATGCCTATTTTTATCAATGCTGACTTACCTTCTTTGTGTATCCGCAGTAGCTTCATTCGGACAAACGGGTTTTGAAATAGCGTTGTTGGTATGTTGAATCAATAGGAGTGCTCGTATCCGGGTCATGGTAGAGGCTATCCGATTTTTTTTCGATCTCCTCCCGGTACCTTTCGGGTATATATTCATCCCAGAATTGTGGTTCCAGATAGGGGACAATGGCGGGAACCACCGCTTCCACCCGCCCGAAGAAGAACGATTCCTCCTTCGTTTTTTTATTGATCACCTGCTCGTGCTGGTCGAGCATCAGCATCAGATTAAGGATGATACTCAGGAAGAGCATCATGGTCCCGGCAGCAATCACGGCTCCCAGCAGGCGGTTGAAGAAACTGAGTAAAACCACATCGATAAATCGTTGCAGTATCTTACCGACCAGGGAAAGAACGACTGCGATGGCCACGAAAGCAAGGATAAAAGACAATACCCTTGCCGCCTCCGGGGAGAGGTCTATCAGCCTGTTTATTTCGGGCAGGATCGTTTGGGCCAGCCTTCCCCCAAAGATGGCGGCCAATACAATGGTTGCCAGTCCTACAAGCTGCATGATCAGGCCTTTACGATATCCGTTGATAAAGGCGATGAGCAGTAATATGCCTACGGTCAGATCGAACCAGTTCATAGCTTTTGTTCAAGATCGGTTTGGCGGGCATCGATCGGTTCATTCAGGAAGATAGATGCCTGTTGTTCGAATTTTTCCGGCGAATCGGTGGTAAAATACTGTATGCTTCCTTTTTTTGTGCATTTCTCCTCCATTTCAGGATGCCTGTGCAGATAATTCCTGAGGCTTTCAGCCACGTATTTCCCTTGGGAGATCACTTTCACATCCTCCGGCAGGTATCGGGTTATCTTGTGCATGAGCAGCGGATAATGGGTACATCCAAGTATAATTGTATCGATAAGAGGATCTTTCTCCAAGAGTCTTTCCAGATGTTGTTGTACAAAATAATCGGCTCCCGGTTTGTCATACTCCCTGTTTTCCACAAGCGGAACCCACATGGGACAGGCCTCCCCTGTTACGGTTATATGAGGATCAAGTTTCCCGGTCTCCAACTCATACGATCCCGACCGGATAGTTCCCTCTGTCCCCAGGATACCTATGTGGCCGCTTTCCGAAAGAGTTACCACCGACTCCGCGGTGGGGCGGATCACTCCCAACACCCTTTTCCGGGGATCAAGCTCCGGTAAATTGACCTGCTGGATAGTCCGTAACGCTTTTGCGGAGGCCGTGTTGCATGCCAGGATCACCAGGTGGCATCCCTGCCTGAAGAACCATTTCACCGCTTCGAGTGTGAACTGGTATACCCGTTCATAGGAACGATTGCCATACGGAGCACGGGCATTGTCTCCCAGGTAGATGTAGTCATTCTCCGGCATCAGCGCCCTTATTTCGGAGAGTACCGTAAGCCCGCCGTATCCAGAATCGAAGATGCCGATCGGTCCCGCTTGCCGCCCTCTGTGGTCAATTTGTTTCTCCACGTCTGTCGAGGATCGCTTAGCGGATGCCCAGTTTCAGTTTTACATAGGGATTGGCATCCACCGCATCGGGCGATACGAAAGCAATTCCCGGGTTGGCCAGATCGTAGATCACGGTATATCCGCGCTCAATTCCGACAGCGTGAATGGCATTGTTTATTTTTTGTTTCAGGGGTTCCAATAATACTTTTTCCTGATTTTCAATGTCCTTCTGAGCCAGTTCCATGAATTGCCTTATCCTGTTTTCCAGTTCGGTAAGCTCCTGCATCCTGCGCAGCTTGATATTCTCTGAAAGAGAGGCTTGATAAGTGATATAGTCGGAATACTTTTTGTTGTATTCGTTCTGCATCAGTTGAAGCTCTTTTTCGTAATTCTCACTTAATGTAAGCAGTTGTTGTGTGGCCTGTTCCTTTTCAGGAAATTCATCCAGTAATTCGGTTGTATTCACATAGGCAACAGTTACTTGTGGCACCACCTGTGAAAAAGCATTTCCACCGGCCAATAAAATAAGTACGGTAAGCGTGAAAAGAACTTTTTTTGTCATTATCAACTATTTTATAAAGTGAATATTCAGTTAATGGTACCGGGTTGCTATTGTAATTTCTTTTCCAAATCCTGTGTGTTGTGGCCGCATCTGCTCTTATAAGCGGATGCGGCCGCTCTCAGGGTAGGAATTAAAATTACAATGTCAACTGGTTACCATAAAGCCCCGGGATTTCCCGTTCATGACGGGAGGAATCCGTGATGGGGATTTTCTATAATGTTTTTTTAACTTCGGTTTCCTCGTAGGATTCAACGATATCGCCCACTTTTATATCATTAAAATTTCGTATGGTGATACCGCATTCGTAGCCTGAAGTTACCTCTCTGACATCCTCTTTGAATCGTTTCAATGATTCCAGTTCGCCGGTGAAGACCACGATACCGTTGCGGATAAGATGGATACGGCTCGACCGTTTTATCTTACCGTCGCGTACCATACATCCGGCCACAGTTCCCACTTTCGAGATCTTGAATACTTCCAGCACTTCCACGTTGCCGGTGATCTCTTCCTTGATATCGGGAGAAAGCATACCTTCCATGGCAGCCTTCACCTCTTCGATGGCATCGTAAATAATGGAATAGAGGCGGATATCCACACCCTCTTTCTCGGCGTCTTTACGCGCGCCGAGTGAAGGACGTACCTGGAAGCCGATAATAATGGCATCGGAGGCGGCAGCGAGCGTTACATCCGATTCCGAGATCTGGCCTACCGCTTTGTGTATTACATTGACCTGGATCTGTTCTGTGGAAAGCCGTATGAGTGAGTCGGAGAGGGCTTCTACCGATCCGTCCACATCCCCTTTTACAATGATATTCAATTGCTGGAAGTTACCGATGGCAATGCGTCGGCCGATATCGTCGAGTGTAAGCATTTTCTGCGTACGTAACGACTGTTCGCGCTGTAACTGTTCCCTGCGGTTGGCAATTGACCGCGCCTCCTGTTCGGTTTCCATGACGTTGAAAGTGTCGCCGGCCTGAGGTGCTCCGTTCAGACCGAGGATCAGGGCGGGTTCCGACGGGCCTGCCTCATCTATACGCTGATTGCGTTCGTTGAACATTGCTTTTACACGGCCGAAGTAGGAGCCTGCCAGTACGATATCGCCCTGCCTTAGCGTTCCGTTCTCTACCAGTACGGTGGCTACATATCCCCTTCCTTTATCGAGCGACGATTCTATGATGGATCCGACAGCCCTTCGGTCAGGGTTGGCTTTCAGTTCAAGCAGGTCTGCCTCGAGCAGTACCTTCTCCAGCAGTTCGTGAATGCCGATGCCGTTCTTTGCCGATATATCCTGTGATTGGTATTTTCCTCCCCAGTCTTCTACCAGGTAATTCATCTCGGCCAGTCTCTCTTTTATCTTTTCCGGATTGGCTCCCGGTTTATCGATCTTGTTGATGGCGAATACAATGGGTACGCCTGCCGCACCCGCGTGGTTGATAGCTTCCACTGTCTGCGGCATCACATTGTCGTCTGCCGCCACTATAATGATAGCTACGTCGGTCACTTTGGCGCCGCGTGCACGCATGGCGGTAAAAGCTTCATGCCCCGGTGTATCGAGGAAAGTGATCTTGCGTCCGTCCGATAACTGTACGTTGTAGGCCCCGATATGCTGGGTGATACCCCCGGCTTCACCGGCAATTACGTTGGTGCTGCGGATGCTGTCGAGCAGTGAGGTTTTACCGTGGTCTACGTGTCCCATCACCGTAACAATAGGGGGACGCGGTATCAGATCCTCGGGATCATCCTCCTGATCGGCGATCGCCTCAATTACATCGGCGCTCACATACTGGGTCTTGAAGCCGTATTCTTCGGCCACAATGTTGATGGTCTCGGCATCGAGCCGCTGATTGATAGCCACCATTACCCCCAGGCTCATACATGTGGAGATTACGTTGGTTACAGGGACATTCATCATATTGGCCAGGTCGTTTGCCGTTACAAACTCCGTCAACTGCAATATGCGGCTTGCCTTTTCCTGTTGTTTAAGTTCCTCCTGTTGTTTATGGGCGCTGGCTTCACGCTTTTCACGACGGTATTTGGCTCCCCCTTTTTTACCTCTCTTTTCCGTGAGTCTCGCAAGAGTCTCTTTTATCTGTTTTTGAACATCTTCTTCACTGACCGCGGCCTTAAGCGGTTTTCTGAGCGACAGCTTTTTGTTGTTCTTGGAAGTCTGACTATAAGTCGCCGGTTTATCGATGTTTACTTTTCCCGAGCGTATACGCTTTCTCTTTTTCTTTCTGATATCTTCCTCACTCTCAGCAGTGTTTGGCTGTTTTTTCTTTTCATCGATAGCCTCTTTCTTCAGTTGTTTTACCTTTTCCTCTTTCAGTTTTTTGGTGTCGAGTGCTTTCTGTTCGCGTTCAAGTCGTTCTTTCTTCCGCTGGGCTCTCGATTTTCTGGGCGGCCGGGTCCGGTCATTAATGGAATCCAGGTCGATAGATCCCTTCACAACAATATTGGATTCCAGTTTATTCTTATGTAACCGGAATACTTTGTCGGATCTTGTCCCATCCGTTTTTTCTCCTGTTCCGGATTCTTCCTTACGTACCCCCTCTTCCCCGGATTTTTCCGGTTCAGGTTCGGCTTCCGCTTTCACTTCTTCCGAAACTGTTATTTCCGTTTCTTTTGGTCCGGATCTTTCCATTTCTTCTTCATGTATTTTCTCTTCCTGCTTCTCTTCGACTCTCTCTTCTATCTTTTCCTTTACTCTCTCTTCTGTCTTTTCCTTTACCCTTTCTTCTGTTTTTTCTTTTATCTTCTCCTCTGTTTTCTCTTCAACTTTTTCTTTTTCTTCTGCCTGAGGTATTACTTCTTCCACAGGGGTCGGTTTTTTTGTTTCAGGTTCGGGTTGTGCTTCAGTTTCATAGAAATCCCGGGCAACAATCTCTTCGACCGGAGATGGTTGTATGGTCTCTGTCTTCTCTTCTTTCGCAGGCTCTTCGCTCTTTGACTCGCTTTTCTTTTTATGAAGGTTGTCGAGATCAATGCTGCCCACTACATTGAAATGAGGCCTCATCTCACTCGGTATCTCTGTTTCGATGGTCTCTTTTTCCGCCTTTTTCCGGGGGAATTGCTCTTCCGGCAGTTCATACCCTTCTATGGCGATGGTTTCCCGTTTTTCGTCACGGCGATGTAATTTTTCGCGGGTGATGGTCGCCTCTTTGCGTATGTTTTTGTCTTTACCGAATTCGGCAATCAGTATATCATACTGTTCATCCTCAATTTTAGCGTTGGGATTTGCTTCTATTTCAATACCTTTCTTGTGCAGGAATTCAACAAGGGTGTTGATCCCCACATTCAAATTTTTTGATACTTTTATTAGTCTTACAGGCATATATCTCTTCTAACCTTTACTCTCTTTTTTATGTTGTGAGCAGTGTGTGTATTTTGTCTTCCGATCGCGTACCTCGGGGAAAAGCTGTTTTACCGGCTAAGGACCTGAGGAAGATCAATTCTCATCTTCCCTGTCCGTGTCCATACTTATCTCTGTGTCTACATCTGTATCTACATCTACATCTGTATCCGTTTCCACATCAGTAATTCCTTCTGCATCCGTATCTGCAGCTGTCTCTATATTTGTATCCGTATCGTCTTCTTCTTCGAACTCGTAACGTAAAATAGACAGTATTTCGTCTACGGTGCTCTCTTCAAGATCGGCCTCTCTGATCAGTTTTTCACGCCCCATAGAGAGGACGTTCTTGGCTGTGGAGCATCCGATCTTTTTCAATTGGTCGATGATCCAGCCATCGATCTCATCACGGAATTCATCGAGATAGATATCTTCCTCATCCACCTCATCTATGTCGCGGAACACTTCGATATTATAACCGGTAAGCATGGAGGCCAGTTTGATATTGGCGCCTCCCTTTCCGATAGCGAGGGAAACTTCCTCCGGATTGAGAAATACCTCGGCACGACGCTCCTCCTCCCTCACGGTAATAGAGTTGATTCTTGCCGGACTTAGCGCCCGCTGGATATAGAGGGTAGTGTTATTGGTATAGTTGATGACGTCAATATTTTCATTACGCAACTCACGCACGATGCCGTGAATACGGAATCCTTTCATTCCCACACAGGCCCCTACCGGATCGATACGGTCGTCGTAGGCTTCCACAGCCACTTTGGCACGTTCGCCCGGGATGCGGGCAATCCCTTTGATGGTGATCAGTCCGTCGGCAATCTCGGGGATCTCCTGCTCAAACAGCCGTTCAAGGAATATGGGCGAAGTGCGTGAAAGGATGATCCGGGGATTGTTGTTCTTGTTTTCAACGCGTGCTACCACGGCGCGTGCATGTTCTCCCTTCCGGAAGAAATCACTGGGTATCTGTTCCGTCTTGGGCAGGATCAGTTCATTATGTTCATCATCGAGCAGCAACAGTTCCTTTTTCCATACCTGATAGACCTCTCCCGATACAATCTCCCCTACTTTCTCCTTATACTTGTTGTAGAGGTTGTCCTTTTCCAGTTCCAGTATTTTGGAAGCCAGCGTCTGCCTCAGATTCAGGATGGTGCGACGGCCGAAATGATCCAGTGAAACTTCGTCGGTCACTTCTTCTCCTACCTCAAAATCCTCGTCTATTTTCAATGCTTCCGACAGGGTAATTTCCAGGTTGGGATCCTCCAGTTCATCGTCCTCCACAATCACCCTGTTGCGCCATATCTCCAGGTCGCCTTTGTCGGGGTTGATGATAATATCATAATTTTCATCCGTACCGCTGCTTTTGGAGATAACGTTACGGAACGACTCTTCAAGCACGCTGATGAGGGTTGCTTTATCGATATTCTTCAGCTCGTTGAATTCGGAAAATGTATCGATGAGACTGATGGTTTCTTTCTTCTTACCCATATATTATTTAAATCGTATAAGATATTTTGTATGTTTTACTTCATCGAATGCGAAACGTATCTCTTCCTCCACTTCGGTTTTACGTTTGGCGCCTTCGGGTTTTATCTTCTTTGTGGCCGAGACGGTAAATCCTTCGTCATCGGACGATTTCAGCACACCGGTAATTTTTTGTCCGCTCTTGCTGAGCACTTCAATCTCCTTGCCTTCATATTTTTTGTACTGACGCAATATCTTGAAAGGGGAGGAGAGCCCGGCGGAGGTAACAGTCAGTTCGAAATCTTCCGCATCACGGTCGAGTTTCGACTCCAGATACCGGCTCAACGCTACACAATCGTTAATATCCACACTATGATCGTTATCGATTTCGACGGTAATTGTATTATCGGCACTCACCGAAACGTCCGTCAAATAGTTGGGCGAACCTTCCAGATACTGCTTCACGGAATCGATAATCAGTTTCTTTTCGATCATAATAATTATATCTGGCAAGAATAAAAAAGGAAGCGGTGTGTCCTGCTTCCCTCCTTCTTTACGAGTGCAAAGATATTATTTTCAAACGGATTCACAAAATGTTTGTAACTTTTTTTGTATTGGCCGGAATTCCTGTTTAGCGCGGCCGGGTGTGATATTATCTGAAAATATTGTGTAATTTTGTCTCCCGAAAAAAGTCATGCCCCTGAACGGATTGAAGAAGTACAGGCTCCTAAACGGATTGAAATCATGGAAAGAACGGATATCGAAAAGATCGTATATGACAAAAGTGTAATCGACTTTGTCACCATTGCTGTGGAGATTTGTGTGTTCCTGGAAAAAAACGAACTCCTCCCGCGGGAGGAGTGGATAGACAGGATACTGAAAATGCTCCCTCTTTTATATGTGAAGGCGCTTTTACTGCCTGAAACCTTTGCCACGGATGAGGAACTTTCCGCCACTTTTGTGCGTGAAGAGGATTATTCGCGTGTGATGAACGGAATATCGGAGGTGATGGGGGAAGAAGATACCTATCTTGATGTCTTTGTAGAGGATATGAAATACAGCGATACACCTGTCTCTGCATTTGTTTCAGAGAATATTGCAGATATCTATCAGGATATCAGGAATTTCGTATCAGTGTATCAGTTCGGCCTTACAGACCGGATGAACGATGCATTGTTCCAGTGTAAAGAAAACTTCCGTCTCTATTGGGGGCAGAAACTGGTAAACGTGTTGCGCCCGCTGCACACGTTGAAGTGTGCATACATGGAAAATGAAAATGATGAGGCGGATTTATCGGAGGAAGAACTGTGGGATTGACGATTTCAAAAGAACAGATAGCTGAGTTGCCTGTAGAGATGTTCGGGGGTGATATCATTGTCATTGATCATCCGGAGGAGGTACGCGGAGCCTGCCAGTATCTTTCCTCCCAAAGCGCACTCGGTTTTGATACGGAAACCAAACCCGCGTTTAAACGGGGGCAGGTAAATAAGGTAGCGCTCATTCAGCTCGCCACGGAGGACAAGTGTTTCCTGTTCCGCTTAAACCGGATCGGTTATCCCGATGAATTGGAAGCGATCATGAGTGATCCCGGGATCAAGAAAATAGGCCTTTCGTTGCGTGACGATTTTGCTGCCATCAGGAAACGTTCCGTACGTAAACCGGAGAATTTTATTGACCTGCAGGGTTTCGTGGATAAATTCGGTATAGAGGACAACAGCCTGCAAAAGATCTATGCAATTCTTTTCGGCAGGAAGATATCCAAGAACCAGCGCGTTTCGAACTGGGAAGCGGCAGCGCTTACCTCCGCACAACAGTCTTACGCAGCGATCGATGCCTGGGCCTGCCTTCGTATTTACAATCATTTAACCCGAACAGAAAGATGAAACCATACAAAGAGATCCTGTTGCGTCCCGGGAAAGAAGCTTCCCTGCAACGTTTTCATCCCTGGGTTTTCTCAGGAGCTATTGCCCGTAAACCGGAAGATCTGACCGAAGGAGAAACGGTGCGTGTACTGGCTTCCGACGGGTCTTTCCTGGGAGTAGGGCATTTTCAGATCGGCAGTATTACAGTACGTATCCTGTCGTTCCTTGATGAGCCTGTAGATACTGTATTTTACGAAAGAAGCCTGGCGAATGCCTACAAAATGCGAAAAGAACTAAATCTTGTCAGGGCCGATAATAATATCTTCAGGCTGGTGCATGGAGAGGGGGATTTCCTCCCGGGGCTGATTATCGATATATACGGCGATACGGCCGTGATACAAGCTCATTCCGTAGGAATTCACAGAGATCTGGGGTTTGTTACGGGTGCATTAAAACAGATGCTTCCGGACGGTTCCGTGAAACATATCTTCTATAAATCGGAAGGGACATTACCTTATAAAGCCGGGATATTCCCGGAGGACAGTTATCTTTCAGGGGGGAGTGATGTCAATGAGATAGCCGTAGAGAACGGATTGAGGTTTCGTATCGACTGGTTGAAGGGACAAAAGACCGGATTTTTCGTCGATCAGCGGGAAAACCGCGCGCTGCTGGAACATTACGCCAGAAACCGCCATGTGCTGAATATGTTCTGTTATACCGGGGGCTTTTCCGTATATGCCTTGCGGGGCGGGGCCACCACCGTAGAGTCGGTGGACAGTTCTTCGAAGGCGGTTTCCATTACCGATCAGAATGTAACTCTCAATTTCGGTGACGATTCCCGCCACCATTCCTCTCCGGAAGATGCCTTTAAGTTCCTGAAACAGCTTTCCCGCGGCGAAAAGGATCTCATTATTTTGGATCCGCCTGCTTTTGCGAAACACCGGGGAGCCATCAATAATGCGCTGCAGGGCTACAAAAAATTGAATCTTCTTGCACTGGAGAAGATTGCGCCGGGTGGTTTCCTGTTCACATTCTCCTGCTCACAGGTGATCTCCGGTGAGCAGTTCCGGCTTGCGGTTTTCAGCGCTGCGGCCATCTCGGGACGGAAAGTACGCATTTTGCATCAGCTTACGCAGCCTGCCGACCACCCCATCAATATCTACCATCCCGAAGGAGAATACCTGAAAGGATTGGTGCTTCAGATAGAATAAAAGAAAAAAAATCCGGAAAGATGGGTGTTTTTGATAGAATAGCCCTGGAAAAGGCGTTTAAATCTGTTTAAAGCCTCTTTTTTTGGTTAAACTATATAAAATGTCTGATTTTTTCCCATGGAAAGTATGTTTTATAACACAAAAACGTCTATATTTGCAACGTGTTTTTCATGGTATTAGATTTAAGGTTAACAATGAAGATTGGTTGTCGTGAGACAACCTTTCCTTTTTTATAGACCTTCCCACCTTCATTCCTTCTGCGATTTCACAAATTATAAACCGGTTGAATGAGCGAAATGGCGCCATTATTGTTATTTTTGTAATGAAAATTGTGTAAGATGAATTTCAGGACAACTATAGAGATACCGGCATCGGATATACGGATCGATCACTCTACCCGGCTGATGCTTTTCGGTTCCTGCTTTGCTGAGAATATAGGCGGGAAACTTCTGCAATATAAGTTTCAGGTGGATATGAATCCGTTCGGTATTCTGTACAATCCCCTTTCCGTTGCCGCTGCCCTCAGGAGGCTATTGTCCGCAGTTCCCTTTTCAGAAGCTGATCTTGTATTCCACAACGGACTATATCACAGTTTTATGCACCATGGACATTTTTCGGCTCCCGACAAAGATACCTGTCTGCATAATATTTCGGAACGTTTTGAAAGAGCTGCCGGGAGTATCAGGGAAACGGATCTTTTCCTCATTACCTTTGGCTCTGCTTATGCATATAAATGGAGGGAAAACGGTGAAATTACGGGAAATTGCCACAAGTTTCCCGCCCGCCTGTTCCACCGGGTCCGTTTGTCGGTAGATGAGATTACGGAGGAGTGGGGGAAGCTGATCACCACGCTCACGACCATTCATCCGAACATTAAACTGCTGTTTACGGTCAGTCCCGTCCGCCACTGGAAAGAGGGGGCGCATGACAATCAGGTCAGTAAATCCATACTCCATCTGGCGATAGACAATCTGCAGCATCTTTTCGAAGAGAATGTGCGCTATTTCCCTGCCTATGAGGTAATGATCGACGAATTGCGCGATTACAGGTTCTACGGCGAAGATATGATCCACCCTTCCCCTGTCGCGGTAGATTACATCTGGCAACTTTTCGGTAATACATTTTTTTCGGCCGGGACAAGGAAAATCAATGAAGAATGGGAGCAGATCAGGAAAGCGATAGATCATCATCCGCTCCATCCCGGAACGGAAGCTCATGGAGCATTCATAGAGGATACGTTGAGAAAATTGGCCCGTTTTACCCAAAAGTATCCTGAGATTTCATGGGATGAAGAGAAGCATAGGTGGTTCGGTGGAAGAGCGGAAGGTGTCAATGAATGAGACAATACGCCCGTATGCCCATGAGCCAAATCAATAAATCAGTAAATCTACAAATCGGTAAATAGTCGTATGCAATATAATATTCAACAGATAGCGTCCATATTAGGTGTCCTGGTCAGTAAGCAGCAACCCGGTAAAATTACTATCCTGCTCACCGACAGCCGTAAGTTGACACTTCCGTCCGAGACGCTTTTCTTCGCTCTCGAGACTAAAAATAATGACGCACATGTATTTGTAGGGGAGTTGTATGAGAAAGGTGTGCGTAATTTTGTGGTATCTAAGTTCTTGCCGGAATGGAAAAAGTTTGCCGATGCCGATTTCCTGAAAGTGAAAAACACCTTGTCGGCATTGCAGAAGATCGCAGCTTATCATAGAAGGCAGTTCAACATACCGGTGATCGGAATTACGGGGAGTAACGGAAAAACCGTTGTAAAAGAATGGCTCTATCAAATACTTGAAAAGGATTATAACATTGTCCGTTCCCCCAGGAGTTACAATTCCCAGATCGGCGTGCCGTTATCTGTCTGGCAACTCGACGGGGAAACGGAACTGGGTATTTTTGAAGCGGGCATATCGATGCCGGATGAGATGGAAAATCTGGAACCTGTTATCAGACCTACCATCGGGGTCTTGACAAAAATAGGGGAGGCACATCAGGAAAATTTCACTTCTTTACAACAGAAGATCATGGAAAAGCTGGTGCTTTTCACCAATTGCGATGTGTTCATTTTTGATGAAGACAGCGGATTGGTTTCCCAATGCATCGATCAGATGGTGCTTTCACAGAAAACCTTTACCTGGTCGAGAAAAAACAGGAATGCCCATTTATATGTCTCGGCCGTGAAAAAGAGAGGAGACGGTACGGAGATTAACTATTCTCTGCTGGATTTTGACGGCTCCTTCACGATTCCTTTCACTGATGAAGCTTCCATTGAGAATGCCATCAGTTGTCTGGCAGTTGCACTCTATCTGCACGTTTCACCGGAAGAGATCTCGTCCAGGATGGCCATCCTCGAACCGGTGGCCATGCGGTTGGATGTGCGGAAAGGAAAAGAGAATTGCATCATTATCAACGATACCTATAATTCCGATATCAACTCCATTAAAATTGCGCTTGATTTTCAACAACAACGAAAAGTAGACCGCCATCTGAAAAAAACGTTGATCCTTTCCGATATCCTTCAGGCTGGGATGCCGTCGAGACCTCTCTATAAGAAGGTGGAGGAAATGGTGGAACAGAGCGGAGTGGAAAGAATTATCGGGATAGGCAAGGAGATTACCGCCAATCAGGATCTGTTTTCAATGCCGGAGAGATCGTTTTATCAGACGACGGATCAATTTATCTCTTCTGGGGAATGGAAAAAATTCAATCATGAGCTGATCCTGCTGAAAGGAGCACGAAAATATCATTTTGAGCAAATTACTTCCCTTATTGAGGAACGTATCCATGAGACAGTGCTGGAGGTCGATCTGGATGCGGTTGTACATAATTTCAACTTTTACAAGTCGCGTCTGCAACCCGATGTAAAGCTGGTTTGCATGGTGAAGGCCAACGGATATGGGGCCGGTGCCGTGGAAATTGCCAAAACACTCCAATACCACCGTTGTGATTACCTGGCGGTAGCCGTTGCCGACGAGGGTATTCAGCTCAGGAAAGAGGGTATCTCGCTGCCCCTGATTGTGTTGAACCCTGAAGTGAACGGTTTCGAAGAGCTCTTCTCGGCGGACCTGGAACCGGAAGTGTATAATTTCCGTATTCTGGAGTCTTTTATTAAGGAGGCAGAACGAAGAGGGGTCACTCATTATCCCATCCACCTGAAGATCGATACCGGTATGCACCGATTGGGATTCCTTCCGGAACAGATACCGGAGATGATCGCGCTGCTTAAGAGACAAAAAGGGTTGAGAGTACATTCCATATTCTCTCACCTGTCGGCAAGCGAAAGCTGGCATTTCGATGATTTCACCCACCGTCAGATGGATATATTCAGGAATGCGGCAAAGGAAATTGAACAGGCATTCAATTATCCCATATACAAGCATATTCTCAATTCCGCGGGTATGGAACGTTTCCCGGAATCCCGATGGGATATGGCCCGTCTGGGAATCGGATTGTATGGTGTAAGCGCAAGCGGTTTACCGGGGCTTAAGAATGTCTGTACATTGAAGACGACTATCCTGCAGATAAAGCAGATCTCCTCAAACGAGACTATTGGTTACGGGAGGAAAGAAAAACTGGATCGTGACGCCCGTATCGCGACCATTCGGTTCGGTTATGCTGACGGACTGGACAGGCAATTCGGTAACCGAAAAGGAAAAGTGCTTATCAATGGGCAATATGCTCCCATTGTAGGAAATGTATGTATGGATCTTTGCATGGTAGATGTGACCGGCATTCACGCAGAGGAGGGCGATACGGTCATCCTGTTTGGAGAAAATCTGTCCGTGATTGAACTTGCGGAAAGTATCGGCACCATTCCTTATGAGATACTGACCTCCGTCTCTTCCCGGGTAAAACGTATCTATATCAAAGAATAGTCTGAACCTTATCGGAACCGCAGGCGGCTTCCGGAATTCATCCCCCCAGAACCTTGTAATATTATTCTGTGGTTAGTACATAAAAAAATATCCCGGTAATGCCGGGATATTTTTTTATTCAGTATTTGCTATAACCTTATCCTAGTCAACGAAGAAGATAGCAACACGGTTCCAGTCGTTTTCTGCATATGGCTGTTGGGTATCACCCTTCCAGT
>NZ_CALNAT010000167.1 GCF_937873925.1 uncultured Proteiniphilum sp.
CACTTCAACGGTTTTCAAGACCGCCGCGATCGACCACTCTGCCATCTCTCCTTGCATTAGTGAAAAATGCGAGTGCAAAGGTATAACTATTTTCGGAAAGAAAAAATAGCTATCTCATATTATTTTTTTCCTGATTCCGCAAAAACCAATTATTCATTGTATCTTTGCGTAAACTAGGAACTATTCATGTTATTTACCGAACTTCCCCTTTGTGACACCCTGCTGGATGGCCTGCAGGCAATGAACTTCAGAGAGACCACACCAGTCCAGGAGCAGGCTATTCCCGTCATCCTTGAAAAAAAGGATGTAATTGCCTGCGCCCAGACGGGCACAGGAAAGACAGCCGCTTTTCTGCTTCCCCTCCTGAATAACCTGCAGACCGATACGCACGACGAAGATAAGATCAACGCCGTCGTGATGGCTCCCACCCGTGAACTGGCCCAACAGATCGACCAACAAATGGAGGGTTTCTCCTATTTCACGCCTTTCTCTTCCGTAGCAGTGTATGGCGGTAACGACGGCGAAGCGTGGGATGTACAAAAAAGAGGCTTACTGAGCGGTGCTGATGTGGTGATTGCCACCCCGGGAAGGCTCCTGTCACATATCAACCTATACAATATCGATTTTTCAGGAGTAAAGTATTTTATTCTGGATGAGGCGGATAGGATGCTGGACATGGGATTCCATGACGATATCATGAAAATTGAAAAGTTGCTTCCGAAGGAACGGCAGACCATCATGTTCTCGGCTACCATGCCCCCCAAGATACAGCAACTGGCAAAGAGCATCCTGCGCGACCCGGTGGATATTTCCATTGCCATTTCCCGGCCGCCCGAAACGATCCTGCAATCGGCCTACATCTGCCATGAGGCGCAGAAGATCAACATTGTAAAGTATCTCTTCAAAGAAAAAGCGCCCAACAAGGTGATCCTCTTTTCCGGCTCGAAGCAGAAAGTAAAGGATATCGCCAAGATATTAAAACGTATGGGATTATCGGCGGGTGAGATGCATTCCGACCTCGACCAGTCACAGCGTAACCATATAATGCATGAATTCAAAAACGAACGGGTGGATATCCTGGTGGCAACGGACATTGTCGCCCGGGGTATCGACATTGATGATATTACACTGATAATCAACTTCGATGTGCCGTATGATGCGGAGGACTATGTACACCGTATCGGACGTACGGCGCGTGCCGGCGACTCGGGCATGGCCATCACCTTTGTGTCGCCCGATGAGCAGTACCGTTTCTCCCGGATTGAACAGTTTCTGGGAAAACAGATCTACCGGATCCCCGTACCGTCGGAATTGGGCGAAGCCCCGGAGTATAAACCGACCCGCGACAGCAACAGGAGAGGTGCATCCATCCGTTCATTGAAAGGGACGGGAAAAAAGGGGAAAGAAATGGAGAAAAAGGTTGGTAAATCATCAGGAAGACCGGGTAGGTCAGAAATGTCCGGAAAACCGGAGAAGGAGAAGCAGGAAAGAACGGAAAATTCCAAAGAGGGAAGGCCGGAAAGATTGGAAAGATCAGGAAAACCGGAGCCGTCAGAGAGATCGGGAAGGTCGGAAATGTCCGGAAAACCGGGAGGATCACGGAGAAACGGAGGATCACCTTCCGATAAGAGTTCGCAGGAAAGCGGAACACTTCGTTCCGGGAGAAACTCACGGCAAAACGAAGTGTCACACCCCGAAGGAAGTTCACAGCAAAATGAAACGCCTCGCTCCAGAAAGAATGAGGGAAACCCACAGGAAAGACAAGTATCACGGAAACAGGAAGCACATAAGAAACAAGTAGTACATAAAGGGCAAGGAGATCCGCTGAAACAAGAAACACCAGGAGAACAAAGATTATCCCGGCAACAAAAAACTTCAAAAACAGCAGGTAAAAAAGAAGTACGACAGGTCTCCAACTCAACAACAGCAAGTTTTACAAAAGGAAGATCAACGACAGGAAGTTCTTCGGATGAAAAAAGATCATCACTTCCACAAAGACCCGCTCCTGCTCGGGAACAGACCGGCAAAACCGACAAGCCAAAGAAATGGAGCTGGTGGCCCTTCGGGAAAAAATAGCGAAGCCGGCCTGACGAAAATCAGCCCGGCTCCTATCCGGAATCGACACTACACCGCGATCAACTCCGCTTTCTGTTCCAACTGAATGATCTCCATCCCCCTAAGGATGGCCTTTTCATTCATCGGTAAAAGTTTATGATGCCTCTCGGGAAGAGATTTTTTCAGTCCTTCCATCACATTTTCAACCTCCACCATAGGCGAGATCTTGAGCAAGCCACCCAATACGATCATATTGAATACCTTGGTATTATTCATCTTCATCGACTCATCCATCGCATTGATACGAAAGACATTGATATCGGGCCGTTCCACTTTCTTGTGAATGCCATACCCATCGTAGATCAACGCACCGCCCGGTTTCACCCTATTCTCGAATTTCTCGAGCGAGGGCTGGTTCAATACTATAGCGATATCATACTTGTTTACCACAGGTGAGCTGATGGGTTTATCAGAAATAATGACCGTGACATTAGCAGTCCCCCCCCGCTGCTCCGGCCCGTAAGCCGGAAACCACGATACCTCCTTATTTTCCATAATTCCCGAATAGGCAAGGATCTTTCCCATAGAAAGCACACCCTGACCTCCAAAACCTGAAATGACTATCTCCTGTAACATTATATTTTTTTATTGCTTTAGATATTCTTCAAATCGCCGATCGGGAATACCGGGAACATATTTTCCACCATCCAGTCGTTGGCCGCTGCCGGCGTCATTTTCCATCCTGCATTACAGGTAGAAACTACTTCCACGATAGAGGTTCCCTTTCCTGCCATGGAATTCTCAAAAGCGAGCTTAATCATCCGCCGTGTCTTTTTTACCGCTGCTGCCGTATGTACGCTGACGCGGGTAGCAAGGCAAACGCCGTCGAGCAGGGCCAGCATATCGAGCATTTTCAGGGGACCACCCATGGTCTCCACATTGCGGCCGTCGGGACTGGTTGATGTGACCATATTGCTTAAGGTAGTGGGAGCCATCTGTCCGCCGGTCATACCGTAGATACCGTTATTGATAAAGACAATGGCTATATTCTCGCCGCGGTTAGCGGCATGGATGGTTTCTGCCGTTCCGATAGCGGCCAGGTCTCCATCACCCTGGTAAGTGAATACCATTCTGTCGGGCAGCAGCCGTTTGACGGCTGTGGCCAGTGCGGGAGCACGCCCGTGTGCGGCCTCCTGCCAATCGATATCGAGGTATTTATAAGCAAAAACGGCACATCCCACCGGCGCAATACCGATAGTTTTCTCCTGCAAACCCAGTTCTTTGATCACCTCTGCAATCACTTTATGTACCACTCCGTGAGAACATCCCGGACAGTAGTGCATATGATTGTCGTTCATCAATTCCGGCTTTGCATAAACCAGATTTTCAGGACTTACTATATCGCTGGCATTCATACAATTTATATTTTTAAAAAGTCGGGAAATTAGAAGTTAAAATTGAGAACTCAGAAATTAGAACTTAGAATTAAGAAAGTTAGGAACAGGAAGTGAAGTTTTTTCACTTTTTAGTTTTTAATTTACGTCTTTACTCTTTATTCTTTACTCTTTATTCTTTACTCCTTACTCACTATTTATATTTACTTCTTAGAAAATCTGTATATAAGATAAAACAGGATGGCAGCTCCGCCAAAATACCAGGTGAGTTTCATATCCTGGTTGGAGGAAAAATAGACTACTACCGTCGCCAGAAATGCAAGCAGGAATAACAGCAGGAATATATTTCTTATTTTGGGATCCATGTTCCGTAATTTTAATCTATTTGACCACTTTTTCTTTTAACGCATCGAGCACACCATCGGGTGTAGGCACGATCCCGCCTAAACGTCCGTAATGTTCCACAGGCACTTTCCCGTTCACCGCAAGACGCACATCCTCCACCATCTGCCCGGCATTGAGTTCCACAGTAAGCATGCCCTTCACCTTACCGGCGTAACCACGCAGTATCTTACTTGGGAAAGGCCACAAAGTGATAGGTCTGACAAGTCCCACCTTAATTCCTTCTTCCCGCGCCATTTCAATCGTTTTCAAACAGATACGGGCCGCAGACCCAAAAGCGACCAGCAGGTAGTCGGCATCGTCGCATTTTACCTCTTCGTAAAGGACCTCATTTTCCTCCACTACGCGGTATTTTGCCTGAAAACGCTCGTTATTCTTTTCCATCAGAGCCGAATCGAGTTCAAGGGAAGTGATGATATTGGGTTCCCTGTCCGGTGTTTTTCCGAGGGTTGCCCACGGGCACTGCTCCCTGATCTCCTGATCGGTCCGTCGGCGCCGGAATTCAGGGAGCTTCACCTTTTCCATCATCTGTCCGATCACACCATCGGTCAGGATCATAGCCGGATTACGGTATTTAAAGGCGAGATCGAAACCAAGCGCCACAAAATCGGCCATCTCCTGCACGGAATTGGGAGCGAGCGTGATCAGTCTGTAATCGCCGTGTCCCCCCCCTTTCACCGTCTGGAAATAATCGGCCTGGGAAGGTTGAATAGTTCCTAAGCCGGGACCACCCCGTTGCACATTCACTATCAGGCAGGGCAATTCCGCACCCGCCATATAGGAAATACCTTCCTGCTTCAGGCTGATACCGGGACTGGAAGAGCTGGTCATGGAATATTTACCACAGGCAGCACCGCCATACACCATGTTGATGGCAGCCACTTCGCTTTCGGCCTGCAGCACCACCATACCTGTCGTTTTCCAGGGAGCTACCTCCATGAGTGTCTCTATTATTTCCGACTGAGGGGTGATGGGATAACCGAAATAACCATCTACTCCGTAACGAATCGCTGCATAGGCAATGGCTTCGTTTCCCTTCATCAAAGATATTTCTTCTGACATAATATTAGTTTTGCTAATGTTCTTTTCCGGAAAATGATTACAATACCTTTTTCCGATAGACCGTTAAGCACCCATCCGGACATACAAATCCGCAGTTTGCGCATCCGATACAATCATCGGGATTTTTCATATATACATAGTGATATCCGCGATCGTTCACTTCACGCGGCTGTAAATCCAGCGTATCAGTGGGACATGACACAACACAGAGATTACACCCCTTACATCGACCGGTATTTATCTCTACATAACCCTTGACTTTAGCCATTATTAGACGTGGTTTTTAATTGTCAGTTACAAAAGTAACAGTTGTTTTGCAAGAACTCAATTTTTCTATGTTAATTTTTTTGCTTTATATTAACAGCCGGTATTTTACCATCCGAACGCCTCTTCACTCATCCAGTGTCCCTGTACTTTTAACACCTGTTCGATCACATCACGGGCCACACCCTCCCCTCCTTTTACAGGGGAGATATATTTAGCTATCTTTTTTATTTCGGGAGCCGCATCGAGGGGCGCGACGGCCAAACCCACCTCGCACATCACCCTGTAATCAGGAATATCGTCTCCCACATAGATAATTTCTTCGGGTTTATAACTCGACTTACTAATATAATGCTGATATTCATCTATTTTAGTCTTAGATTTCATATAAATATCCTTAACACCCAGCGATTCGTAACGCACCCGCACCGAGAGTGTATTTCCGCCGGTGATGATAGCCACACCATAGCCGCATCTGACAGCCAGGTTAAGCGCATAGCCGTCGCGGATATTAATTGTCCGTAACGGTTCTCCCTCCGAGGAAATGGGTAGGGTCTGACGGGAGAGGACTCCGTCGATATCAAAAATAAAAGCCTTTATTTTTTTCAGGTCATAATCGATCATGCTCATAAAGAGTGATTCAATAAATTTGTCCGTCTCTATTGATTGACGGAAATATTGTGAATACTTTTGCTTAACAGGGAATATATTTCTCTCTTCAGGGGATCGCTCAGCAGTTCCAGATGTTTCCGCATCACCTTCTCATCGAACCGTACGGCGGGCCCGGTCTGTGCAGTCCGCGGGTCCATCACTGCCACTTTGGCGGCTGTCTCGGCAATCAGCGGATTCAGCAGATGGAACGAGATTTCCTCTTCGCCCACAATTTCCGATGCCAGCGTATACATATGATTGGCAAAATTACATGCAAAAACGGCTGCAAGGTGCAGTACCCGCCGTTTATCGCCGGAAAGGTAATGCACGTTTCCCGAGATCGTTTCCGCCAGATCCCTCAACAAGCCAGCGGTTTCAGCAGTATTTCCCTCTATAAACACCGGGATATCCCAAAAATCCACCTCCCTGTCCCTGCTGAATGTCTGTAACGGATAGAGGACTCCCCGGTCGTTATGCGGAGAGAGGACAGAGATGGGGATACTACCTGCCGTATGCACCCATACACCTCCGGTTAGGGGCATTTGGGCAATGATTCCAGGTAGAGCGTCATCTTTCACCGAAAATATATAGAAGTCGGCACCGCAGTACACCTGCGCAATATCATCGATCGGCTCCGCCCCGAGCCGGCGGGCAAGCTTCCCGGCATTGCCGAACATGCGGCTGTAGACCTGCACGATCTCACTGCCCGATGCTTTGAGCGCTGCTGCCATATGGGTAGCCACATTTCCTGATCCTATAAAAACAATCTTCATGATATTTACGGTTGATATCAATAATTGACATGGTTCGACTTAATCACCTTCACGCCCACTTTTTCTACTCCCCGCAACGGATCATCATTCATTGCCTGGCGGATTGTCAACCGGTAATGGTAAACCGAATCCCGTGGGATGAAAGAAAGGTAGGCCAACGACAACTGGTTTAATCCCCCGGCGCCGCTTCCCAGCCATTTTCCGTGCTCATCGGCCAGCAGGCACCGGAAAGTGTCGGTACGGACAAGAGAATCCGCCAGATCCTGATCGATTTGCAACCAGAGGTCCCGATAAGGATAACTGCGGTTGGTCGTCAGTTCAATAGTTACATTATAGCCTGTACCTGAGACGGAAATCAATGAATCCATGGTAAAAACGAGCAGCGAATCACGATACCACTTCCCGTTCTCAACCTGGTAAAAACGGGAATAGGTCTCTCCCTCTGAACACGAGGCAAGAGGGATGAAAAGCAGACCCGCCAATATCGAGAAGATATTACTCTTTGTTCTCACCCGAAGATTTCCTGTTTCTGGGGTTTCTGTTTCCTGATAAATTGTCCGGCCGTTTTTTACGGGGTTTCCGCCGCTTTTTTCCCTGATTTTCCTTCTGGTCATCGAACCGGGTGATACTCTGGTCTCCGAGTATATCACCGGGATACGCTCCGTTCTCCCCGGATTTCTCCTCTGTTTCGACAGTCAGTTTCAACGGCTTCTCTCCTTTTTTGTTCATCCTGATGATCTCGAATACTCGATCTTTGGAGATAGTCACCAAATTGCCGCCGTTGTACTTATCGGACGAATAGGTGATCCTGCCGGAAAAAACATCGGTTTTGAAATGGTAATAGCTGGCATCTTTTGTTTCGAGCACGATCTCACGCGAAGGCAGGGCACGTTGTGCCTCTACATAAGCATCCACTTCGTAGTTCATACAACACTTCAATTTCCCGCATTGTCCTGCCAATTTCTGCGGATTGATAGAGATATCCTGACATCTGGCAGCTGAAGTAGAGACCGATACGAAACTCGACATCCAACTGCTACAGCACATTTCGCGTCCGCAAGGGCCAATTCCGCCGATACGGCCGGCTTCCTGACGTGCGCCTATCTGTTTCATCTCTATCTTTACCTTGAATTCGCCGGCCAGCACTTTGATGAGCTGGCGGAAATCGACCCTCTCGTCTGCAATATAATAGAAGATAGCTTTGTTGCCGTCGCCCTGATACTCCACGTCGCCGATTTTCATCTTCAGGCCCAGTTCCTCGGCTATCTCCCTGGAACGGATCATGGTGAACTGTTCACGTGCTTTTGCCTGTTCATACTTCTCCAGGTCGGCAGGACGTGCTATCCGGTAGACCCGTTTCAACCCGCCGTTGGCATCTTCCCTGAAATTGTTCTTCTTCATCTGCAACTCAACCAGCTTTCCGGTGAGTGTCACAGTCCCTATGTCGTGTCCGGGTAAAGCCTCCACTGCCACTATATCGCCTAGTTCAAGCTCGATATCGTTGCTGTTGATATAATATCCTTTGCGGGTGTTCTTGAACTGAACCTCCACCATCCTTGTCGCTTTCTGAAGCTCGGGAAAGTCGTGTAACCAGTCGTAGATGTGGAGTTTATTGTTATGGCGGGTACAGCCCCGGCAGCTCTTCGTATTTCTTACGGTCGTCGTGTTCAATGGCACGATATCCGCTAATTTGTCTGATAATTGTTCTTTATCCATATATATTAAATCGCCCTGTCGCTCCCGGCAGGCGAGACTTTTGATGATAAATAATTAAAAACAGGATGCAAGTTACAAAATTATTTTCTTAAAAACATTGTCACTTTCAGACAAAGATCAAGAAAAATAATTTTTGCATTGCCGTTTTGCTCAATCTGGCGATAAGCGAGCGAAAACTCATTGCTCAGTTCTTCTATATTTTTTTCATTGATGAAAGGAGCGAAACGCTCACCGAACTGCCACTCGTCGCTGTTCAGGTATACCATCTCCGGCGCATCGAGATTACTCACAAAATATTCCCGGAACAACCTCAGCGAATAGAGCAGGAAACTTTTTTGCATCTCCCGTCCGATACCTGCAATTTCATTGGCTATCTCTTTTATGGCCTTGATCTTACCTGCGAAAGCGTTGCGCATCATCTGCCTGAACAATTCGAAAAAATATTCCGTATGTTCCGATGCCTGTATGATCTCAATGGCTTTTGTGAAACTGCCATTGGCTATATGGGCTGTTGACCGTGCCCTTTCGAGGTCCAACCCGAATTTCTGTTGCAATACAACCACCATTTCATCCTTTTCAATGGCACGGATGTGCAACGGCTGGCACCGCGACCAGATTGTCTGCAGTACACTTTCCCTGTCTTCCGAGACCAGGAGGAAGACCGTAAGGTCGGGCGGCTCTTCTACCAGCTTCAGCAACTTGTTGGCGCACGCTTCGTGCATCTTTTCGGGAAGCCATACGATCATGATCTTGTAAGGAGCCTCATACACCTTGAGGCTAAGCTTCCGGATGATTTCATCGCTCTCTTTCGAATAAATGATCCCCTGCGCATTTTGCGCGTCAATAAAGTTGAGCCATTGGTTGAGATTGAAGTAACTGTTCTCCGACAGGAATTCGCGCCATTGAGGCAGATATTGGTCGCTCACCTTCGATTTCACCACGGGAAATACGAAATGGAGGTCGGGATGTGCCAGCTTATCGAATTTATGACATGAGGGACATTCGCCGCAGGCATCTTCCGCACCGCGGTTGCTGCAATTCAGATACCTGGCGTAAGCAATGGCCAACGGCAGCTTTCCCACCCCTTCCGGGCCGTAAAAGATACGGGCATGCGGAATAAACCCCTGGCGCACCGAATTGATCAGGTGCTCTTTTACGTCGTGAAGCCCTATGACATCGCGAAAATACATCAGTATATCTCCCGGGCTACCCTATGGACACTTTCGGTAGCCATCAATGAATAAAAATGAATACTGGGAACTTTATTGCGGATCAGCTCCTTACACTGTCCGATACACCACTCTACACCGACCTCCTTCGCTTCCTCATCGTCTTTGCATTTGCGAAGCGCCACGGCCAGTTCTTCGGGAATATCCGAACGGAAAATACGGGGCAGCGCCGTCAGTTGGTTTTTCAGGTGGACCGGTTTGATCCCGGGAATAATGGGAACGGTGATCCCGGCGTCGCGGCAACGGTTCACGAACTCAAAATATTTATTGTTATCGAAAAACATTTGCGTAACAAGATATTCAGCGCCGTTATCTACTTTCATCTTGGTATAATAGAGCTCCGATTCCATATTGGGCGACTCCTCATGCTTTTCCGGGTAGCAGGCCATCCCATAGGAAAAGGGTTCTTCGGGAGGTGTAAAAGAGGAGCCGTCGAACGCGATTCCTTTATTGAAGTTATTCACCTGTTCCTGAAGGCCGGTAGCGTGGGGATGACAGTCCATTTTCAGCTGCTCCGCATCCAGTTTTTTGGTATCGCCTCTCAGCAACAGCAGGTCGGTAACCCCCAGAAAGGAGAGGTCGATCAATGCATATTCGGTCTCCTCTTTCGAGAAACCCTGCGAAATCATGTGGGGGACCGCCCGTATCCCGTATTTGTTCTGTATGGCGGCAGCGATGGCTACCGAACCGGGTCGTCTCCGCACATTCACTTTCCGGTAGGCGCCGTTTTCATCTTCCCTGTAGATACTCTCGCTGTGGTGCGTAGTAATATTGATATATTTCGGATCGAATTCCTTCAGACGGTCGATAGCATTGAACACCTGCTGAATACTGTTTCCCTTTAATGGGGGCAGCAGTTCAAACGAAAAAGCAGTCTTCCTTGTATTGTTAATTAATTCCGAAACCCTCATACTGATTTGTCGATTTACTGATTTACTGATTTGTTGATTGTATGCAACTAAATCGAAGATATTTAGATGTTTTGTGGGGTACTCATTAGTTCGCAAAGAGCGTTAAAAAGAGGAGCTGTCCGAAGCGAAGCAAGTTCTACTCTTTTAGCGAATATTTGCGTTAAGCCAAGTGAGCAGAGCCAAGCTTGCTTGAGCTATGCCATGGCGAGCAAATATCTAACTTTAGTGAATGAGAGCCAGGATGGGTCACAAAACATCGTCAGGCGAATGATTTAGTGACAATCAGACAACAGTGCTAATTAAAAATAGCCCTTACCACATCCATACCATTGGCATATAACACAAGACCTAAAAGCAGGATCATTCCCGCCACCTGGGCATACTCCATAAATTTCTCGTTAGGCTTTCGCCGGGTGATCACCTCATAAATGAGGAACATCACATGGCCGCCGTCGAGGGCCGGGATGGGCAGGATATTCATAAAGGCAAGAATCACCGAGAGGAAGGCTGTCATCTTCCAGAACTCTTGCCAGTCCCATTGCGCAGGGAAGAGGTTCCCGATCGCTCCGAACCCGCCCAGGGATGAAGCGCCCGCTTTGGTGAATACATATTTAAACTGCGCCACATAGTCCTTCAATGTTTGTATGCCTAATTTAATCCCTGCCGGAAATGATTCGAAGAATCCGTATGTGAGGGTGACGGTCTGATAAACCTGGGATACTCCCATTGCGTAAAAGCCCAAGGTACCGGCAGAATCTACCTCTACGGTTGTAGTCTGCAGTAATCCGTTCCGGTAATAATCCAGTGCAATCTGCTGGTTACGGCTATTGTCGAGAGCCGCCCGCAAATCACTGAAGGCCGGCGTGGCCGTGCCATTCACTCCCACAATACTGTCGCCGGCAGCCAGCCCTGCCCGGTCGGCAGCGCTTCCCTCCATTGTCTGATATACAACGGCAGGCACCCTGTAGGAGGCAAAACCTTCTTTATCCTTCAGCAGGTTCTCCATCAATCCCTTCTGCATGGTCAATTCAACCTCTTCTCCATTGCGCAGCACGGTCACCTTTTCGGCATCAGCTACATCGAGCAGCGTACGCACACCGAAGCGTTCCAGTTCCTTATTATCGGCCCTGAGCAAAATATCTCCATCCCGGAATCCGGCCTGATGTGCCGCCTGGCTGAATTCCATCCCCTGTGTTACATTTTTCAGGGGGAGATAGGTATCGTTCCAAGCAAAAAGCATCATGGAGAAGATAAAAAATGCCAGCAGCAGGTTGAACAATACTCCGGCAACCATCACTAACAGTCGCTGTCCGGCAGGTTTTGAACGAAACTCCCACGGCTCCGCAGGGCGCGACATCTGCTCCTTGTCCATCGACTCGTCAATCATTCCCGATATTTTCACATAACCGCCCAGTGGCAACCAGCCGATACCGTATTCCGTATGACTGTTTTTGGGCTTGTAGCGGAAGAGCGCAAACCATGCATCAAAGAAAAGATAGAATTTTTCTACCCTGATCTTGAACATCCTCGCAAAAATATAATGTCCGAACTCGTGCACGATGACGAGTATAGACAAACTCAAAATGAGTTGTAATGCCTTAATTAAAAATGTCTCCATTCAGTTATCGTTTGACACACCCAGCCGGTGTGTTGCTTTTATCAATTAGTAAATTTAATTATCTGTTCTCTTGCTATTTCTCTTGCCTGGGCATCGCTTTGCAGATAGTCGCTTAACGAGGGTGATTGCACGAACGATGCTTTCCGCATGGTTTTTTCTATCAGACGGCTCATCTGCATATAGCCTATTCCTCCCTGTAAAAACAGTTCTACCGCCACTTCGTTGGCAGCATTCAGTATGCAGGGCATATTCCCCCCCGAAGCGATAGCTTCATAAGCGAACATAAGGCCGGGGAATCTCTCTTTGTCCGGGGCTTCAAAAGTCAGTTGCGACAGTTCCAGAAAGTCCAGCGGCCTGACGTCCGATTTCAGCCTGGCAGGATACGAGAAAGCATACTGGATAGGCATACGCATATCGGGTTGCCCCAACTGGGCCATTACAGACCGGTCTTCGAACTGTACCATGGAGTGAATGATCGATTGGGGATGCACGAGCACTTCGATCTGCGACGGCTTCACGCCAAACAACCATTTAGCCTCAATCATCTCAAACCCTTTATTGATAAGCGTAGAGGAATCGATGGTGACCTTCTCGCCCATGTTCCAGTTAGGATGGGCCAATGCCTCCTTCCGGGTTACATGAAGCAACTGTTCTTTCGAGAAAGTCCGGAAAGGGCCTCCCGAAGCAGTAAGAAATATTTTTTCGATCTTATTGTCGCCTTCGCCGTTCAGGCACTGGAAGATGGCGGAATGTTCCGAATCGACCGGCAGAACGGGGGTCTTATGTTTCAGCGCAAGCGAGGTAACCAGTTCGCCGGCTACCACCAACGTCTCTTTATTGGCCAGCGCGATGGCCTTTCCGGCCTTGATGGCATTTATAGTGGGTTTCAACCCCGAAAAGCCAACCATAGCCGTAAGCACCATATCGATAGGATCGTCCTGCACCATCTCCTCAATCGCTTTACTCCCGCTCCACACCTTGATGGGCAGGTCGCTCAGGGCAAGTTCCAACTGCTTATATTTCGACTCGTTGGCAATTACCACTACCTCGGGGAGATAGGTCCGTGCCTGCTCAATAAGCAACTCAACCCGGTTGTTGGCCACCAAAGCATAAACCCCGAACTTGTCGGGGTGACAGGAGATAACCTCCAGCGCCTGGGTTCCTATTGAACCGGTAGAGCCTAAAATCGCGATATTTCTTTTTTTATCTTCCATCGCGGGAACAATAATGTGCTGTAAAACGTGCAAAGATAGCAAAAATCGGCGTGGTTTCTCTACGGATTGGCCGGGGAGTTACGATTATTTTCCTCATGCCGGTTTTACTCTTCGATCAGCCCTTCCGGAAGATACATCTCGATCAGGTTATTCTCCTCATCGATAGCGGCTATAAATTCCTCCGCGGCAGGGATCAGATATTCTTTCCCGTCTTTTTTCACGATAAAGAGCACATTCATGGTAGAGTCATCCACCTCCTCTATAACGCCAAGTTTTTCCCCATGCTGGTCAATGACGATAAAACCCGTAAAATAATCCCAGCCGGCTTCCGCTTGTTCCGCCGGAGATTTTATCCGTTCGCGCGGAAGAAAAACATGGGTGTTGACATATCGTGCCGCCGTTATCTCATCGTCCACATCTTCGAACTTCACCCGGGCCGTCACATCGGTTGAATAAATAAACTCCTCTATAAAAAAGGGCACGGGAATACCTTCTATTTCCAGGAAATAATATTCCGTCTCCACGTCGGCATACTCCGCCTTCCGGAACCGGATGACAATTTCGCCCCTTATCCCGTAGGGCTTCTGTGTGCTTCCAACCTGAAGGATATCTTTTTTGGAAATCACTCCCCGTTATTTTCTGCGTTGATACTTGATATTTTTCAATTTATCCCGGCTGGCGTTTACTTTCACCTCAGGGATAACATACTTTTCCGCGTCGATCTTGATCTGACCTTCCGACAATGCGTACAGATCGTGAAAGATCTTCTGATCATCCGCCTCCTTGTTCCATTGGGAATAGGAGCGCTTCATCTGGCTGAGTAACAACTTCACCAGGTAATTTTTCTTGTCGCCCTCCTCCATATTGGAAGCGATCCTGATCATCCTTTCCATGATTTTACCATAATGACGATACTGCATGGTGGGGCGGCTGTAATCGAGATGTCCGGGGGGAGTGTTCAGTTCCTCCCTTGTGATCACTTCGTAGGGATATTCGATATCGAGTTTAAAATCCGACATAATAGCCAGATGATCCCATAGAATATGTTTGAAGTTGTTGACATCACGAAGATGGGGAAACATACTTCCCATAATATCGATAACGGTATAGGCACATTTTTTGCGATCTTCGGGATTTTTAATTCCCACGCAGTGGTCTACCATATTCTGGATATTACGTCCATATTCCGGCAACGCCAGCTTTTTCATTTGTGTGTTGTATTGCATCTCTGTATTGCTTTATCATTTGTCCGGAGGCATCGGAACATCCTCACATCCGGTTTTATTTCTGTTATATATTATTTATCTGATTTCAAAGAGTCAAGAACCAAGAGTCAAGACTTCAGAATTTAATTACGTCTATTTTTAATTCAAAATCCTATGATTTTACAAACTTCTAATCACCGTTCCACCTTCCCGCTTCTTCACTTCCCGCTTCAAATTTCAATCATTGTATCATTAGCACATTCAACTGTCACCTCAACTTCAGCAAATCGCCCTCTTCGGGGACGTATTCATAACTTTTTTTATTGAGCCTGTAAAAATTACGCAGCTGAATGCCATACTTTTGCGAAATACTGTACATGGACTCTCCCACCTGTACGGTATGATATTCATACGGCTTATCGGCACGCGTCTTCTTCTTCTGGAAATAAACGATATCGCCTTCGCTTAGCGGAAAATCTTCGGGTACTTCGTTGAATTTCAACAGATCTTTTTCATTGAACCCGAACTCCCGCGCGATACTGCCGAATGTATCGCCGTCGACCGCGATCACATATACCAGACCATGCGTGATGTATGGCTGATGTATCCACGTTACCTGTGTCTCCTCTCTTCTGCGTTGCTCATCCCGTTCCCTTTGGCTAACCCCCTTACGGTATTTTCTATCATCGAAACGATACAATTCGTAATCTTCGATCAGCTTGATCAACTTGTTGGCATAAGCCCTGTCAGTGGCATAGCCCGAACTTTGTAATCCCCTTGCCCATCCTTTATAATCAGTGATGGAGAGACCGAACAAAGCGCTATACCGACTACTATAGGCAAGAAACTCAGAGTGATCCTGATAGGAATCCTCCACATTTTTATACTTCCGGAAACAATCGTTGGGCGTATCGTCGGCAGCATATACCGTTGCTCCGCTCCACCCACGGTGGCATTTGATCCCGAAATGGTTGTTGGACTGGCGGGCCAGATCGCTCATTCCTGCCCCCGATTCCAGAATCCCCTGCGCCAGCGTAATGGATGCCGGGATTCTGTATTTCTCCATATGCGCTACTGCCAGATCATTGTATTTGTGGATATAATCCTCATACGTCCTCACTCTGGTCTGCCCTGACAAGGGAAAGGCAAATAAAAAGGAAAAAACGACAAAGAGCGATAAAATATATCTATATTTGCGAAATAAATGCTGCATTATGACATTATGAAAGAAATCAATTTAACCACAAAGATAGCTGTTTATCCGTTAGAGGAGTGCTCCGAAACAGAAAAAAAATTGATCGAAACGGCAAAAGAGGCCACAAAAAAGGCATACGCACCCTATTCCGGGTTCAAGGTGGGTGCAGCCGTCCTGTTGGAAAACGGCAGGATCATCTCCGGCAACAACCAGGAAAATGCCGCCTATCCGTCGGGATTATGTGCTGAAAGGACAACCGTTTTCTTTGCCAATGCCACCCATCCCGACCAGAAAATTGAGGCCATCGCCATCGCCGCCTGGCACAACGGCAAATTCACCGACGATGTGATCACGCCCTGTGGCGGCTGCAGGCAGGTTCTGCTGGAGACGGAAAACCGGTTCCATACGCCCATAAAGATATTGATGTACGGCAGCGAAGCCGTTTACGTGGCAGATAGTATAAAAGACCTGTTACCGCTCAGTTTCGGGGATGAGATGCTAAAATGATGCTTCATACAGTGTCACCAAATACCATTTCTCATCTATCAGCATAAAATAGTAATCGGCATAAATACCGTTGTTGATCCCGCGGATCTCCACTACGGCGGTATCATTTCTGTAACGCACACCCTGATAATACTGGTCGTAAGGGCGTGTCAGATAAGTACTGTCATAAGTAAGATCGAGCAATTCCCAGTCGTACCTCCCGATTATTTCCTCCATGGGAGCCATTCCTTCATGTTCAGCGTCGGGGATGATCACGTTGATCGGGAATTTGATCCGCTCCAGTTGAAAAGACTCCTGGGTACTGAATTTCCGGATAAACTGATCGAAATTCTCCTTTCCGGAGAGAGCCTCTTCCTCGCTGTCTACCGGGCTTGCTTCCATTTTTACCTTTCCTTTACCCGGCATACGACCCTTCTTTTCCGTACTCTCCGTACAGGAAAGAAGAAAGAGGGCAAAAAAGCAGAAAAAAGTAAGATTCGAAATTTTCATTGCTGAATGAACACTTATTAATCCAGTCTTGATTCCGGAGATCTGTTATTCACGGGACAAAGGTACAAAAAAAGGTGATAACCAAACAGTAATACCATTTTTTTCATACAATTTCATGGAAGCATAATCAATTTTTTAACATGAGGGTGGTAGGGGAAATTTGCAGTAAGCGAAATGAGCAAAAAATCAACTTTGATGAATCCGCTTTACAGAGTAAAGAAAATATCCTTATCTTTGCTTTTATAAAAAACCGGTACTGAATGGATCTTCAAACGGAAATAAGCCATCTGTTTTCTGCACAACAGAAGGATTGGGAACAATTAAGGGATGGCGTTCGACAGTTGGATAACATGCGAGAGAGGGAGTTTACATGGGGTGGCGATTACCATGTGAAACTCCAGTTCAATCCGGCACGGATGGTTTCTACCGGAGCGGCAACCAGTAAAGAAGCGATTGAAAAACGTCCCTGTTTCCTTTGTGAAGGCAATCGTCCCGCACGGCAAAAGGGAATCCCATTCAGGGAAAAATATATTATTCTCTGCAATCCGTACCCCATTCTCAGGAATCATCTTACGATCCCTCTCCATTCGCATGTACCGCAACGTATCCGTAAAAAAACAGGCGATATGCTCATCCTGGCGGAACAGCTTCCCGATTATGTGGTTTTCTACAATGGTCCCAAATGCGGCGCATCCGCACCTGACCATTTTCATCTGCAGGCAGGGCTCAAATGTCCTTTGCTGACGCAAGCCGATAACGAGCTTCGTTCCTGCCTGCAAATCGAAAGTGAAAGCAAAGACGAAGCGCAGGAGCTTTTTGAAGATGTGTACCAATATCTCCATCATCTTCAGCCGGCAGAAACGGAGCCGATGATGAATGTGATCGCTTTCACGGAAGGGAACAAGTATAAGTTACATATTTTTCCGCGCAAGGCACATCGTCCGGGGCATTACTACGAAAAAGGGGAAAAACAGTTGCTTATCAGCCCCGGCGCGCTGGATATGGCCGGACTAATGATCAGTGTGAGGGAAGAGGATTTTGAAAAGATCAGTAAGCAGGATATTGAAGATATTTATACACAGGTCTCCATGGCGGTTATTTAAAACGGGAAAAGGTACCGGTACCAGGCGCCGACGCAATAACAGGGACAAAAACTATCGTAATAATGGAAAAATCAGAAATTATTTTGCTCAACATCAACGGAGAGGATAAACCGGGTTTGACAGCCGCACTCACGGAAATTCTTGCCAGGCACGGCGCATTTATTCTCGACATCGGGCAATCGGATATCCACAGAAATCTCTCACTGGGAATTTTGTTCAGATCGAAGAACAATATCTCCGGCGAGATCATGAAAGACCTGCTGTTCAAAGCCTACGAGATGGATGTGAATATCCGCTTCACGCCTATTTCAGACGAACAATACTCCAACTGGGTCGGCATGCAGGGCAAGAACCGGTATATCATCACCCTCCTGGGAAGAATACTCACGGCTAAACAGATAGCCGCTGTTTCGAAAATTATTGCAGAGCAAAATCTCAATATCGATAATATAGTACGTCTGACCGGCCGTATTCCGCTCGATGAGAAGCAGCGGGCAGCCCAGTCCTGTGTTGAACTGTCGGTAAGAGGTACACCCGCCGACAAGCAGCAGATGCAACAGGCATTTTTGGAACTCTCTTCTTCGCTCAACGTCGATATCTCTTTCCAGGAAGAAAGCATGTTCAGGCGCATGCGTAGGCTTATCTGTTTCGATATGGACTCTACCCTCATTCAAACGGAGGTGATCGATGAATTGGCCGAAAGAGCGGGTGTAGGCAATAAGGTGAAATCCATCACAGAACTTGCCATGCACGGAGAGATCGATTTCAATGAAAGTTTCAGACAAAGGGTAAAGCTGCTCAAAGGGCTGGATGTATCTGTGATGAAGGAGATTGCCGAAAACCTGCCCTTTACCGAAGGGGTCGGCCGGTTAGTGAAAGTGCTTCAAAAAGTGGGATTCAAAACGGCCATATTGTCGGGGGGATTCACCTACTTCGGGAACTACCTGAAAGAGAAATACGGGTTCGACTATATGTATGCCAATGAACTGGAAATCGAAGACGGGAAGCTTACCGGCAACTACCGGGGAGATATTGTCGACGGCAAACGGAAAGCGGAGCTACTGAGACTTATCGCCCAGGTCGAAAAGATTGATCTTCGACAGACGGTGGCTGTGGGTGACGGGGCCAATGATCTGCCCATGCTGGGAATAGCAGGGTTGGGCATCGCTTTTCACGCGAAACCGAAAGTGAAGCAAAACGCGGGCCAGTCCCTCTCCACGGTAGGGATTGACGGCATCCTCTATTTTCTTGGCTATAAAGACTCTATGCTCGACAGCGAGATTATCAACAATTAATTTTATCATTAAAAACAGCGTGGTATGGATTTTGTAGATATGTTATTAAATCGCTTCGACGGCGAGGCCGAACTGAAAAAAACCAATAATGCACTGGTCTGTTTCTCCTCACTGGAGACAGGTAAGGTATTGAGCAGGCTGGCTACCTATATTACGCAGTCGAAGCTGGGGAAATCGTCCATCACGCTCCTCTATTTTATCGATAAAACGGAAGAAGCGCTTTATAGTGAAGAGATGAATGAATATCAGAACAGGATCATCACCGACTTCTTATCCAGCGTAAATAGGGAGAAGATCACCGTACGCCTGTTTATTAAAGCCTCCGACGACCATCATGCGGATATCATGAAAATCTCGGAGGAGCAGAATTGTAATCTGGTCCTGCTGGGCGTCAGCAACAGCGACTTTCATCCCGGACTGATAAAAAAATACAGCCAGCTCAAAAATGATCCCGTAAATTCCGAAACCTCCATCCTCGGGCAGTTTCAGGAGAGAGAGGCTGCAACGCTGAAAAGCATCAACGCCCTGTTCAGCCGGAACACGGTCTCCACAGGCCTGTTCATGGACAGCGGCATCATGGAGTTAAGGAAAATATTCATTCCTCTCCTCCACAATGCAGACGTGCACATCTTTACTTATCTCTACCAGATTGCCCGGAAGGAGAATGTGAAGATCATGGTCTGGGATGCGATCGGCATCATTCAGTCCGAGCCGAAAATGCAGAAATTCTACCAGTTCATCGTAAAGAAAAGCGAAGGGCGTGTCTCCCTGTGGGACAATGATAAAAAGATAGGATGCGACTTTATTCAGGAGCAGGATCTTATTCTCATCGGTACGGAAGGATGGAATAAATTGATCTGTACCCCTCTGCAATGGACTAACTCACTCCCATCGACACTGATCATCAAAGAGAAAATAAACTGACACAACTATGGATCCATCCGATATAAAAAAAAAGCTGGCGGCTATTCACTCGTATATCGAACAAAAGCAACTGAAAGACGCTCTTGACGGTATAAAAGAACTTTCCGCCTTACAGCAAAGCTGGGCGGTTTCAGAAAAAATTTCCGAACTGACCACCAATTACCAGTTTATGCTTCACTACCTGATCGAAGGGAAGAAAGATCCGGAACAAAAGTGTATTTACAACAAACTTATCCGCGATATATACACGGTGGCGGAAGACGCCGCAGAACACCTGCTTCTGCAGGAAAGTTCATCCATTTTTTTCGATAAAATGAGATTGATGTCAGTACGTACACCCATATCGGTAGAGGAATACCGAACTATTATCACAAAACAGGCGGATACCCTTTCTTTCATCGATCTGCTGGAAGAGGGTCCCGAAAAAGAAGCCAGGAGCAGGCAGAATGCAATTGCGCGTGAAAATACACAGCAAGACCTGTTTTATGTTATTTTTGTTTCTCCGAGGGCAAATGACGATTTCATCGCCTCCTGCCGCGATTTCATGGAAGACCGGTCAATTCCGCAGCACGATAAGGCATTGTTTATTTCGGCACTCATGCTGAATATCCTGCAACGTTTCGACGCACTCAAGATCGAGTTCCTTCTTGATCTGTGCCAGCATACGGAACCGGAGCTTGCTATCCGCGCCGTAACGGGAATCATCCCCATTTTCCAGATATACAATTCCCGGCTACAGTTGTATTCCGGCTGCAGCGACAGGCTGAAGCTGTTGTCCGACGACAAGGCTTTTGGCCGCCGTTTCATTGCGGCAATCATCGGATTCATTCAGGCGCATGAGACAGAGAAGATCACCAAAAAACTGACGGAGGAGATCATTCCCGAAATGATGAAACTAAGTCCGATGATCGGAAAAAAGATAAAATTGGATGAATGGATGGGCGAAACCGGCTTCGATGAGAAGAACCCCGAATGGCAAAAGATATTGGACGAAACCGGACTGGCGGATAAATTACAGGAATTTACCGAGTTGCAGTTAGAGGGCGCCGACGTGTTTCACTCTACCTTTTCGAACCTGAAGTCCTACCCCTTCTTTCAACAGATGAGCAATTGGTTCCTGCCGTTCACCCCGCAACACAGCAACGTGCAGCAACTCTTTACCAACCGGGCGGAAAGGGATTCGCTCGTGGAAGCGCTTTCCGGATCGTCACTTATCTGCAATTCCGATAAATACTCTTTCTGCCTCAGCATTATGATGATGCCGGAAAACTACCGGAAGATGATGACCTCACAACTGGGAGCCGAGAGCGATGAACTGAAAAAGATGCAAACGGAGGAAGAGGCATTGAAGCCCTACCAAAAAGAAGAAACAATGATCAAGCAGTATATCCAGGACCTCTACCGCTTCTTTAAATTGTTTCCCCGCCGTACCGAATTCCACGATATTTTCGAACTACCACTCAATTACCACCGGCTGCCGGCATTTCAACCGGTAGTGATGCAACCCAACCATCTGGAAAAAATAGCGCTCTATTATTTCGAGAAAAATAATTTCAACGAAGCGCTCAGCGCTTATACCTTGCTGACCGGAACGGGAAGCGGGAAAAGTGAGATCTGGCAGAAAATAGGATACTGCCGGCAGATGCTGGCCGACATGGGCGGAGCATTGGAGGCCTACCTGCATGCCGACCTGATAGAAGAAAACAACACGTGGATACTTCAACGCATTGCCCACTGCTACAGGGTATTGAAAGAACCGTCCACCGCACTGGAATACTATCGTCGTCTGGAGCAGTTCCGCCCCGACGACCTCAATATTCAACTCAACATAGGGCACTGCCATCTGGAATTGAAACAGTATGAGAAAGCGCTGAATTATTACTTTAAGGTAGAACTGCTCGACAACAACAACACCCGTGCGTGGCGCTCCATAGCCTGGTGCGCTTTTCTGTCGCGCAAATTTGATGTGGCAGGGAAATATTATTCCCTGATATTGGAAGGAAAACCCAATGCCCATGACTACCTTAATGCCGGGCATGTGGAACTCTGCCTAGGACAGACAAAAAAGACCGTTGAGTGGTATAAGCTCTCGCTCAACAAAGCAGGCAGTTTTGAGGCGTTCCAATCCATGCTTGCCGAAGATGAAAAGGAACTGAAAGAGGCAGGCGTAGAAACTGCCATCCTTCCGATCATCATGGATAAGATCAGATACGATATAACCCCTTCCGGACTATAAAATCATATACTTTGGAGGGGAGGAAGGCACGCATATTCTTCCCGTTTCGAATGCTTTCACGGATAAATGTGGAAGAAATCTCCACTATGGGAGCCTGAATAAGTTGGACGGAGGCACGGAACTGTTCGGGGATCATCATCTCTTCCCCCATCCGCGGATAAACAAGGATCCGATAGTGGCTTATCAGCCTTTTATATTCTTTCCATCTCTGGAATTTCTTCCAGTTATCCCCGCCTATGATAAGGGTGAAGTCTTTATCGGGGTGTTCGTTTGTCAGCCTTGTCAGGGTGTCTATGGTATAGGAGGGGCGGGGCATATGAAATTCCACATCCGACACTTTTATATTATCGAACTCCTCCAGTGCCAGCCGTGTCATTTCCAGACGAATATCGTCATCCAGCAGCTCATCGGTCTCTTTGAGGGGATTATGCGGTGTGACTACAAACCACACCTCATCCAGGGGGGTAAATTCAGATATATAGTTTGCCAGAATCAGATGTCCGGCATGAATAGGATTGAAGGATCCGGAGAAAATACCGATGTGCACTGCAGGCACACCGGCTTTTTTACTTATCTTCGTCACGTAGTTTTCTTAAATAGGGAAATGATCCAGAGCAGCAATATAGCGCCTACCAGCGCCGTGACAAGGCTGCCTATAACTCCGGTTCCCGTACTGATTCCCAACAAGCCGAAAACCCAACCGCCGATAACGGCGCCGACAATACCTACCAAAAGATTGACCAGGAAACCGAAGCCTCCGCCTCTCATTAATTTACCTGCCAGCCAACCGGCAATAGCTCCTACAATGATCCACCATAACCAACTCATAATTAATAGTTTTTAATGTGAATATTTTTTGATTAATTGAGGGTAATTCAATACTCTCAATCAGTTAAACACTATCAACTCGGAAATTGTTTAAAAATACCAAAAAATATGAAGCTATTCAACTCATCCTCTGCTTATAGTCTTCATAACTGAACCGGCGGTAAAGTTCAAATTCTCCCTCCTGTGTCCAGAGTCCGATGGCAGGGTGCGACACACCATTGAACAGGGTGGTTTTTACTATCGTATAATGGATCATATCCTCAAACACGATCGTATCGCCCACCTGGAGCGGTTGATCGAAAGACCAGTCTCCCATAAAATCTCCGCTCAGACAACTGTTCCCTCCCATCCGGTAAGTGGGCTTACCGGGGACAGGTTCCTGACAGGCTCCACGGATGCGGGGTTTATAGGGCATCTCCAGGCAGTCGGGCATATGACAGGCAAACGACACGTTCAGCATGGCAGTCTTTATCCCCCTGTTTTCCACAATATCACCCACCGTAGCCACCAGTACGCCGGTCTCCCAAACAAAAGCGCTGCCGGGCTCCATGATGATCTCCAGATGCGGATAACGCCCCCTTAAACCGGTCAGCACTTTTATCAGGTGCTCAAGGTCATACTCTTTATGCGTCAAGAGATGTCCGCCACCAAGATTGAGCCACTGCACCTGCCGGAAAAGATGTCCGAACTTCTGCTCCACAACTTCCAAGGTCCGTTCCAGATCGTAAGAATTGTTTTCGCACAGATTATGCAGGTGTAATCCTGTAACTCCTTCGGGCAACCACGCTCCTATCCTGTCGGAACTGACCCCGAGACGCGAGCCGGGAGCGCTGGGATTGTACAGATCGGTATCAACGACTGAAAATTCGGGATTAATTCTTATCCCACATTCTATTTTTTTTTCTGACGCCCGTACCTGCGGATAGAAACGTTCGAACTGCGAAAGAGAATTAAAGGTGATATGGCTACTGTATTTCAGGAAGTGCGGAAAATCGGCCTCGGTATATACGGGTGCGTAGGTGTGGGCCGGACTCCCCATCTCTTCGAACGCCAGCTGTGCTTCCGCAATGGAACTGGCCGTAGAATACCTGATATATTCCCGTATAATGGGAAACGATCGCCACATGGCAAATGCTTTGAAGGCCAGAATAATATTCACTCCGGAACGTTCCTGCACCGATCGTATCAGCCGGAGATTGCGGCGGAGCAGTTCTTCTTCCATCACGAAACAGGGAGAAGGTATTTTTGAAAGATCGATCATTATTTTGTTTGATTAGTAGATTTATTGATGAGTTGATCCGTAGATTATCATTGCCAATCATCAAACAGCTAAATCATCATATCAAATCATGGGCCGGTGGATATGTCCCGATATGCACCTTTTCCCAGCGAAGGTTATCCAGATCGGCGGGTGCCCTCTCCTTCTCCTTTTTGCCGAAGGCGATCACACATAATACTTCCAGCGGCATAGGGATCTCCAGCAGTTCGTTGATATATTCACCGGCCGATACCCTGTCGGAATAATTCCGATTCCTCACCTGTACCCAGCAACTGCCTATACCGAGTTCTTCAGCCTGCAATTGCATGTTGATGGCGGCAATAGAAGCATCTTCCACCCAGGCATCGCTTACCAGCGGGTTCCCCAGGACAACGACGGCCAGGACCGCATCGGCAATGAATAAGGCACTACCCGGTTTGCAAGCCGATAACTTAGCGAGATTCTCTTTCTCTTCCACAGCAATAAATTCCCATGAATGCCTGTTCTTGGAAGTGGGTGAGAGCAGGGCCGCCTCAATGATTATCCGGATCTCATTGGGAGACAGCAGTTCTTCACTGAATTTCCTGATGCTGCGACGACGGATCAATAAATTTTGAAAATTAAACATTTTTATTTTTGAAATAGAAGCGCAATAATACAAAAAAATCCGCGATTAAGCATCATTCTTCCAGAAAATCGCAACAGTTTTTGAGAGATCAATATGGAATCATTCTAAATTACCATATTTTTTTACTACGTTTGTACAAAAATTGATTTTACGGTATGTACCATTCTTCCAGGATAAGAGTAAAGCCCTATATGAAAATGGCCGATTTGATTGACGGCAACCCATACCTGCTGTTGATGCTGCAGCATTTCAACATCGATTTCCGGGTAAGTGACCGTACCGTGTTGCAACTTTGTAACCGGTACGGCATCAGCGAACAATTGTTTATCAGTATTGCCAATCTTTACAATGGCTCCGGGACCAGGGGGGAACAACCGTTCACCAGGGACGACCTGTTACAGGTGATCGATTTCCTGAAGAGAAGTCACAATTATTACCGGTTCGATAAATATCCTCAGATCAGCTCTTATATCCGTCAGCTTCAGGAAAATCATCCCGAGAAAGAGTTGAAATTATTGGAAAAGTTCTTCAATGAGTATTTTACGGAAGTGATGG
>NZ_CALNAT010000168.1 GCF_937873925.1 uncultured Proteiniphilum sp.
TATCCACTTCCCATGTCTGGGTAAAAGTAGGTATACCGAAAAAACTTTCCGACATCCGTTTGGCGATGATCTTGCGCATCTGTGTCATCGGAACAGTCTCGGTCTCTCCAGCCACCGCCTCCACCTGTGATACCACCTGCGTCTTTTCCGGCGTCTCCGGCACGGGCTTACCTGCAGCCTGAGCCGGTTTGTGGGCTGTCATTACCTCACCAAAATCATTGAGTGCAAATCTGGCTTTCAGATCGGGGTCGGAGATCAGTTGCAAGACATCCTCTTTCATGATCTTATTCCGGTGACCCGACCCTTTAACCCCTTTCAGGCTTATATTATGTGCTTCGGCAATACGGTAGGCCAGAGGAGAAACATGCGTTTTCTCTTCGTAGTTGAAATTGGCTATATCGTCTTTATGGATACGTCCCTTGTAACCGGTTCCGGTCAAATTGAGCAAATCCACGCCCAGACGCCTCGCCAAAGTCCTGGCCGCCGGTGTTGCCCTCAGTCTTTTATTTTCCATCCACTCCGTATTTATCGGTTATTCACTAATTTGAGAATGTATTTCCTGATCCGCTCCACACTGGGGATCATGGCAGACTCCAGCGTCTGGTTATAGGGGATGGGAACATCTTCGCCGGCAAGACGCAGGATACGTCCGTCAAGAAAGTCGAACGCATCGCTCTCGGCAATCATGGCGGCCACCTCACCGATGAAACCGCCTGTTTTGTGCGCATCGTTCACCAGCAACACTTTTCCGGTCTTTTTTACCGAATTGATCACCGCTTCCTTATCGAGCGGCGCCAGGGTACGAAGGTCTACCACCTCTACGCTTACCCCTTCGGCTTCTTCCACCTCTTTGGCAGCCTGCATCACCCGTTCCAGCATACGCCCGTAGGTGATGACCGTTACATCTTTTCCTTCTTTTTTGATATCGGCTTTCCCGATGGGCAATACAAATTCCGGATCAAGAGGCACTTCTCCCTTCATATTATATTGTGCTTTGTACTCAAGGAAGATCACGGGATTATTGTCGCGGACAGCCGCCTTGAGCAATCCTTTCACGTCGGCCGGTGTTCCCGGGGCGATCACTTTGAGTCCGGGGATATGGGTAAACCAGGCTTCGAGCGATTGCGAGTGTTGCGCGGCAGATCCAACGCCCCCTCCCGCGGCAGCGCGGAATACCACCGGTATCTGCCCTTTTCCGCCGAACATATATCTCGTTTTGGCAGCCTGATTCACAATATTATCCATCATATAAACGATAAAGTCCATAAATGTGACATCCACAATGGGTCGCATCCCGGTCATGGCAGCCCCTATAGCTGCGCCGGAAATGGCATTCTCGGAAATAGGGGTATCGCGTACACGCTCTTTCCCGAATTCTTCGAGCATCCCTACCGATGTACCGAAATCGCCACCGAAAATACCCACATCTTCTCCCATCAGGAACACGTTCTCATCACGACGCATCTCTTCCGACATTGCCATGATGATGGCATCGCGAACAGACATGATCTTAGTTTTATTTTCCATCTGTTTTTTCTGCTGTTGTTGTTTTGTATGACTGGCAGAGACAACGAAGTCCCTGCATTATATCATTTTATTGGGGTTCATTTAAATTAGTCGTTTTCCGGCATAATACAAGCAAGCTTGCCTTCCGCGCACCTGGCCTGACGAAAACGATCCTTAAAAAATTAATTGTTTTCAAGTTCAATCCGCAAAAATATCTTCAAATGCCGACTCCAGCGTCGGCTCCGGACTGCTCAGTGCAAATTTTACAGACTCTTCTACTGCATCCGCAGATGCATTCTCTATTGATTCCACCTCCTGCGCAGTAACTATTTTATTTTCAATAAGGTAATCTTTGAAGCGGGCGATCGGATCTTTTTTCTTCCACTCATCCACCTCGTCTTTAGTACGGTATTTTCCGGGATCCGAGGTGGAATGCCCCAGCCACCGGTAGGTAATCGCTTCTACCAGTACCGGCCCGTTGCCCTCACGCACATACTTCACTATTTCCTCAAACTTATTGTAGACGGCGAGCAAATCGTTCCCATCTTCAATAAAGTGCCCCGGAATACCATAAGAAGAGGCGCGTTGATAATTATAATCAATATTGATCACATCCTTGATCGGTGTACTGATTCCATACATGTTGTTGATAGAATAGAAAATCACCGGCAACTTCCAGATGGAGGCCATATTCAACGTTTCATGGAAGGTTCCTTCGTTACAGGCGCCGTCGCCAAAAAAGCAGACAACGATCTTCCCCGTCTTTTTCATTTGCTGAGTGAGTGCGGCGCCAATGGCCATTCCCATTCCTCCGCCTACGATCCCGTTTGCTCCTAAGTTCCCCCCGTCGAGATCGGCAATATGCATGGAACCGCCTTTCCCCTTGCAGGTTCCCGTGGCCTTCCCCATGATCTCGGCCATCATCCCGTTGAGATCTATCTCCAGCGCGATGCTCTGTCCGTGTCCACGGTGATTGGAGGTGATCATGTCGAATCCGGTCTTTAGCGCGGCAACAGCACCCACATTGGCGGCTTCCTCCCCGATGGAGAAATGCGTCATTCCGGGTATTTTCCCCTTTTTCACAAGCCGGTTGACCTTGTTATCGAAATTCCGGATATCAAGCATCAACCTGTGCATGTGTAACATTTTCTCTTTTGTTAATTCACTTTTTTTTGATTTTGTATTGGCCATAGCAGTTTGCTTTCTTCATTAAAATTAGTCGTTTTGAATTATATTCCCTATTCCTGCGCCCGACATAGTCAAAACAAGTTTTACCTATGTACCCGCTTAAAGAAATAGTTCCCGCTATGGCATAATGCAGACAGGTTTGACCCTGTCAGTTGCCTTCTGCTCATGTAGCGTAACGAAAACGTTGTATATATTTCTTTGTGTATCCTTTAATAAGTTAGAACGATTCTACATAAAAACAGTTTTTCAATCCTATTGTTTGAAAAAGCCCTCCTTTTATGTTTTATTAAATATTTACCCATACAACAGCCAGATATCAGGATTGTTTTAAAATAAAGGGTAAAGAGTGAAGGCTTTTAATCTAAAAGAATTCTACTGAACGTTATTTGGTAATCCCTCCATTGATAAATCGAATAAAAAAATATTTACGACATTTTTATCGGAAATAGGAAAATTGATATATCTTTGGCATAAAAACATCGCATGTTCTCGAAAGCTTGTGAATATGGTATAAGGGCTACTCTCTATATCGCCTCTCAATCATTGAAGGAGAGAAGGGTTAAAATCGGTGATATCGTACAGCATATCGGTTCTCCTGAGGCTTTTACGGGAAAGATACTGGGGCTGCTGTCAAAAAACGGCATTGTGGAATCCTATACAGGCCCAAATGGAGGTTTTGAGATCAAACGTGAAAACCTGCATTACATCACAATGGCCGATATCGTCAGGTCTATCGACGGGAATACTTTTTTTGAAGGTTGCGCATTGGGGTTAGACCAGTGTGATGAAAAACATCCCTGCCCCATGCATCACTCTGTGGAAGAAATCAGGAAAGAGATGAGGAGTGTGCTGCACAAGACCACTGCCTATGAACTGGCCGTGGGGATTAAAAACAGGGAAACCCTGTTGAAGCGCTGATTTTTTCCGGCTATTTCCGATAAAATTGTCGGGAATACAAAAAAGATAAATACCACCCCTCAGAACTAAACTAAAAAAATATGCAAACGAAAGACATTCAATATTATATACTGGCATTACCCGGTGTTTTTCTGTGGATAGGGTTTGTAAGCGCCATCAGTTTCATGGAGGCATGGCTGAAATTCAGGGCGCCCGGGATAACATTACCGTTAGGACTGGGTATCGGCAGTCTGGTATTTAAAGCTTTGAACAAAGTGGAGTGGGTATTTGCAGTTCTTATGGCAGTGGATTTGTTCTTGCTCCATCGATCCGGAATAAACCTGCCCCGGATATTATTCCTGATCGCAGTGCTGGTACTCATCATCCAGACCCTTTGGTTACTACCCGCTCTGGATGCACGCATTCCGCTTTATCAGCAAGGGGCTGAAGTACCGGCATCGCCTCTCCATTTTTATTATGTGGGAACAGAGGTGATCAAGGTTGTCTGCTTGTTCATAACGGGCCTTCATTTTTTAAGATCAATCCGGATAATATCATAAAGTTTAAACCTAAAAATGATTCAGTATGACACAGAAAAAATTATGGATTGCATTTGCATTGGTGGTAGGTCTGTCCTTCGCCGTATTATTGTATTTCGGCACTCAAATCTACCAACAGGCGCCGCCCGTACCTCAAAAAGTGACCAATGAGGGGGGCGAGCTATTATTTACGGGCAATGATATCAAAGACGGCCAGAATATCTGGCAAAGCATCGGCGGACAGGAGATAGGCACCGTATGGGGCCATGGCGCCTATGTGGCGCCCGACTGGACAGCCGACTATCTGCACCGGGAAGCGCAGTATCTCCTGAGCAAATGGTCCCAGGCCGATTACGGGAAAGAGTTCAATACCTTGTCCTCTGCCGACCGGGCTTCAATGGAATCGAGGCTGCAGGAATTCCTCAGGGTGAATACCTACGATAAAGCGACCGGCACGCTTACCATCAGCAGCGAACGGTATGAGGCTTTCCTGCATAACAAGGAACATTATGCCGGCCTCTTCATGGACGATCCGGCTCTGGACAAACTGCGGGCCGACTACGCCATCGCAAAAAACACCATCAAATCGGAGGAGAGGATGGAAAAAATGGTGCAGTTCTTTTTCTGGGCTTCATGGGCGTGTGTCACGGAACGCCCCGGTTCGGATGTAACCTATACCCACAACTGGCCGCCGGACGAACAAATAGGCAATGTTCCCACCAGCGATCTGGTACTTTGGACAGGATTCAGCATTATCATGCTGCTGCTGGGTATTGGCATTATGATCTTTGTGCAGGCGCGTACCCGGCAGGAGGAGACGCTCAGACCGATGGAAGACCCGCTCATGAACCAGACCATCACCCCATCGATGTGGGCGGTAAAAAAATATTTCTGGATAGTGAACCTGTTGATCCTAGTGCAGGTGCTGCTGGGCGTGATTACCGCACACTACGGGGTGGAAGGGGATGGTTTCTACGGCATCGACATAGCGAAATTCATTCCCTATTCCATCACCCGCACCTGGCACATCCAGCTTGCCATCTTCTGGATAGCCACCGCATGGCTGGCTACCGGATTATATATCGCCCCTTCGCTGAGCGGAAAAGACCCGAAATTCCAGAAATTGGGGGTAAACCTCCTTTTTATCGCGCTGCTTATCGTAGTGGCCGGATCTCTGATCGGGCAGTGGTTCGGGGTGATGCAGCGGCTCGACCTTGTCAATAACTTCTGGTTCGGTCATCAGGGTTATGAATATGTGGACCTGGGACGTTTCTGGCAAATACTTCTGGTAGTGGGACTCTTCCTCTGGCTGGCGCTGATGATCCGCCCCATCCTGCCTATCATCAAAAAGGGGACATCCGAAAAAGGATTGCTGATCCTCTTCCTGATCTCCTGCGCCGCCATCGCATTATTCTATGGCGCGGGACTGATGTGGGGCAGGACAACCAACCTGGCCGTAGCCGAATACTGGCGCTGGTGGGTGGTCCACCTCTGGGTGGAGGGCTTCTTCGAGGTGTTCGCCACCGTGGTTGCCGCCTTTTTATTCACACGTATGGGGTTGCTCGGCATCAAATCGGCGACCAACAATGTGCTTTTTGCCACCGTTATCTTCCTGACAGGGGGTATTCTGGGCACCTTCCACCATCTTTACTTCACCGGGACCCCGACGGCAGTAATGGCCCTGGGAGCTACATTCAGCGCGCTTGAAGTAGTCCCGCTGGTACTGATCGGGTTCGAAGCCTATCACAATTACCGGATGAGTAAAGCAACCGAATGGCTGAAAGATTACAAATGGCCTATCTACTTCCTGCTTTCGGTCTCATTCTGGAACTTCCTGGGAGCTGGGATTTTCGGATTCATCATCAATCCGCCCATCGCCCTCTACTATATGCAGGGACTGAATACCACGCCGGTACACGGCCACGCGGCACTCTTCGGCGTTTACGGCATGTTAGGCATCGGGCTCATCCTGTTCGTATTGCGCAGCATGTACCGGAGACGGAAGTGGAATGATAAGCTGATCTCCTTCACCTTCTGGACGCTTAATATCGGATTACTGCTGATGGTGGTACTGAGCCTGCTGCCGGTCGGACTGATGCAGACCGTAGCCAGTGTAAAGGAGGGGATGTGGTATGCCCGTTCCGCCGAATTCATGCAGCAACCGCTGGTGAGTGTGTTCAAATGGTTACGCATTCTGGGCGATACCATTTTTGCGATAGGAACCCTTACCCTCTTCTGGTTTGTATATACATTAACCCTCAAGAAAAATAAGCAATAATTATGAATCCTCGGAGCAGTTCCCCCGATCCTCTCAAACGGAGGGCGGGGGAAGCTCTATAAAACAGGTATTATTATGGAAATAAACAGTCAAAGTATCGTAGGAAAAATTGTAGCTGAGAACTACAAGGCAGCATCGATATTTAAAAAATACAATATCGATTTCTGTTGCAACGGAAACAGGACCATAGCCGATGCATGCAGTGAAAAACAGATAGATGAAAAGAGTCTGGTGGATGAGCTTTCCGAGACGATAAACAAAAAGGAGGCTGGGGATCTCGATGTCAAGGCGTTCCCACCGGACCTTCTTGCCGATTATATAGAGAAAACACACCATCGCTATATTGAAAAGAAGATTCCGGAAATCATCCCCTTTCTCCGAAAAGTCGTGAGTGTCCACAGCGGTAACCATCCCGAATTAACAGAGGTGGAACAACTCTTTTCCGATTCGGCACAAGATCTTTCGGCACATCTGAAAAAAGAGGAGTTAATGCTGTTTCCCTATATCCGACTGCTGGTAAAAGCTCAACTATCCGACGGAAAGAAACCGCAGACGGGATTAGGCTCGGCTGCCGCATATATCGACCAGATGGAGCAGGAACATACCGCAGAAGGGGATCGGTTCAGACGGATCAGTGAGCTGACCGACAACTACACTCCTCCTTAAGATGCCTGCAACACTTACAGGGTAACACTGAGCCTGCTGGAGGAGTTCGAAGAGGACCTGCACCGCCACATTCATCTGGAGAACAACATCCTGTTTCCTAGGGCAATTGAGTTGGAACAGGGACTGGAAAGGCAATAGTGAGACAAAACTCTTTCGTTAAGCAATACGAGAATTTATGCCGGCGTTCACCTTTCATCAGCTCTTCTTTTATACCTTTGTGCTAAAGTTGTAAAAGATGGAAAGAAACAAGGCCGTCGCGGCGGTGATCATTGCTAACGGGCGGTTTCCCAGGCATCCCATACCCCTCTCCTATATCGAAGAGGCAGAATATATTGTCTGCTGCGACGGGGCTGTCAACGACTTTATTGCCTGGGGAGGGATGCCGGATGCCATTGTGGGCGACTGCGATTCCATCTCGGAAGAGAATAAAGTTCGTTTTGCCGGAATCCTCCATCCCGACTCCGACCAGGAAATAAATGACCTCACCAAGTCAGTGCGGTTCTGCGTCGAAAATGGGAGAAATGAGATTGTCATTGTAGGAGGAACCGGAAAACGGGAAGACCACACCATCGGAAATATATCGCTGCTGGCGGAATATGAAAAGGTAGCAAAAGTTGTCATGGTCACCGATTGGGGTATCTTTACTCCCATTCATTCTTCCACAGAGTTTAAAAGCTACAAAGGAGAACAGGTTTCCATTTTCGCCATCGATCCCAAAGCGCTGACCACCTATAACCTGCTGTATCCGGTCCACGGAAGGGTATTGACCAACTGGTGGCAGGGGTCGTTGAATGAATCATTGGGAGATTTATTCAGGATCGAACCTACGGGAAGAGTGATCGTTTTTCAGGTGTACAGATAAAGGGCTATACCATTTCCCGTAAAACTTCGAGCGATTTCAGCGGCGGGAAATTACAGACATGCAATCGGTAATAATCCAATAGCTGGTCCACAATCACATTGCGGTTATTCCGCGACAGCCTGAAAAGATGCATATTACCGTAATGGATGCGGTAGAGATCGCGCAGGTAGGAGCTCTCTCTCCTGTTCAGATAATAAGAATGTCTCGGTTCATTCACCACAAACTCACCGTTCTGCAGATCAAAGAAGGAGTGCTCCCCGGCAAATTCCGTATTGGGATAGATCCCCAGAAAACGGGTCAGTCCCATCATAAGAGCCAGATGAAAATTTGCCAATCCCTTTTCGGCGGCCTCCAGCGTCTCCACCGAATTTTTCAGGTAATCGAATGCCAGTTCATTGTGGCCGGATTCGCGGAGTATGAACGATAAAAATTCCGAAATAAAAAAAGCAAGCGACACCTTTGTCATGTTCGTGCACAGTTCGTACAGAGGAAATTGCCTCTCCGCATCTTTCAGTTTCTGCACTTCGCGCAACGGCATATGCTCGACTTCCATATGCAGCACCGACAATGGAAAGAAAAGCGAGGTCCGTATTTTCGGTTTCTTCCCGCGCGACATGGGCAACAGGTAGGAAACCCTGCCGAAATCGCGCGTAAAAAGATGCGCGATGGAGTAAGCGTCGCTGTAGGAAGTCGTGCCGAGTACTATACCTTCTGTTTTGTGAAGCATGTCCTGATTACGGATTGAGGATGGGGGATTTCAAATTGTTCCTTCATCAATAACAAATCCGATCTCCTCTGCGAAGATACTGATTTTTGATGATTCTTTCGAAAAAAGTCGAAATACAAAACATCCATCGATTTTCAGAAAACAAAAAAGCCCCGAAACTTCGGAGCTTATCTATCTTTTTCACCTGCACATCATCAATACACTTTTTTCTTGATGCGGGCGGCTTTACCACGCAGTTTACGCAGATAGTAGAGTTTTGTCCTGCGTACTTTCCCTTCGCTGTTCAGCGTAATATTTTCGATGAAAGGAGAGTTCATGGGGAAGATACGTTCCACTCCGATATTATCGGACATCTTTCTTACGGTAAAACGTTTAGCGTCCCCGTGGCCGGCGATCTTGATCACCACTCCGCGATACTGCTGTATACGTTCTTTGTTCCCTTCCGCGATACGATAAGCGACCGTGATCGTATCGCCGCTCCTGAATGAGGGAAATTCTTTCTTTTCGCCCGCGAAAGATTCTTCCGCGATCTTTATTAAATCCATCTTTATCAAGCTTTATGTTAATTATTAACCCTTTTGAACGCAATATAACGACCTGTTGCCGACAGAGATTACGTAAAGCGGATGCAAAGGTAGAAAATTTTCTTCAATCTGCCGCATAAAACATAATTTAATGTTTATTTTTCATCCACGTCTTGATGCACAAGGTAAAAAAATGTATTTTTGGCCTGTTTTAAATAACGGTCGGCCATCTTTTGTGGACAAACCGACTCAACGGATAAAATTCTAAACAGATCGGAGGCAACAGTTGCTTACCGAAACTCACAAATATCTTAAATTGTATATAGTATGCGATTAAAAACGATATGGATCGCCTGGATGGCGATTTTGCTTCTTGCATGTAATCAGCAATACCGGATCGTGGAAATGTCAGGCACCCTTGTCGAGATGAATTCCTCATTCGACACCCCCTCCCACGGGGAGGTGGGAGCGCTTGTACAATCCTACAAAACGGAGCTCGACCGGGAGATGAATGAGGTGATCGGCAGGTCTGCCCGGTTCATGGATTATAAAAGGCCTGAAAGTCTGCTGACAAACCTCACGTCGGATGTAATGAAGGCGTATGGCGATGAGCATCTGCCGGGCGGGGCGGATATAGGAGTAATGAATGTCCACGGACACCGCGCCACCCTGCCTGAAGGAACGGTGACTATCGGCAACCTCTATGAGATCTACTCTTTCGACAACACCATCACCTTTCTGGAATTGAAGGGAAGTGACCTGGAAAAGATGTTCGATGCCTATGCACGCATAGGCGGGGCAGGTATCTCATCGAACGTGAAGCTGATTATCGGGGGGAGAAAAGTAAAAAGTGTCACCATCGACGGACAACCCATTGATAAAAATAAAATTTATCATATTGTCACACTCGATTACCTGGCCGAAGGCAATGACAACATGAGCGCTTTCCGCGATGCCGTTGCCAATGTCAATACCGGCATCACACTACGCGATGTGATGATCGACTGGGTAAAGGAACAGACCCGACGAGGAGACGAGATCGAATCCGTACTCGATGGGCGTATTGTCGTGAAAAATTAATTGATGTGATAATTCGGTGATTTATTGATAATCAGCAAATCAACACATCTGCAAATCTACTAATCAAATACAAGTATGAATTCAACAAACAACTTTATATTACTCTGCCTCGCTCTATTATTAACTTTTCCGGTATTCTCACAGAAGAAGATTGTCATTCTCCATACCAACGACACCCACAGCCGCATCGAACCGCTGCCGGAAACCGACAGGACGGCTCCGGGCAAAGGCGGGGTGGAACGACGGGCCTCTTATGTGGACAAAGTAAGAAAAGAGAACAAAAATGTACTCCTCTTGGATGCAGGGGATTTTCTGCAGGGTACCCCCTATTTCAATCTTTTCAAAGGGGAGGTGGAGGTAAAAGCGATGAACCTGATAAAGTACGATGCCGCCACATTGGGCAACCATGAGTTCGATTACGGGATGGAGGTGCTCGAAGAGGTGGTACGTAAAGCCGATTTCCCTATCATCACCAGTAACTACGATTTTTCCCAAACAGCGTTGGCAGGACTTGTCAAACCCTATATCATCCTAAAAAGAGATGGCGTCCGGATCGGTGTCATCGGTATCGGCGTGCGGCCGCAAGGATTAATTGCCGCCAACAATTACAAGGGGATGAAATTCCTGGACCCTGTGGAGACAGCCAACAAACTGGCTGCGCAGCTCCGCACACAACATACATGCGATATGGTGATCTGTCTTTCCCATCTCGGTTATGAGCAGGATATGACACTGGCAGAATCCACCCGCAATATCGATCTGATTATCGGCGGGCATAGCCATACCTATATGAAAAACCCGGAGATACGGGAAAATATGGATAACAAAGAGGTTATGATCTATCAGACAAACGGACGAGGGATCTATGTAGGAAGAATAGATGTACAATTGGAAAAAGTGGAAAGGCGGAAAGGTGATTAGGTTGATGTGAGGATTTAACAATGTGAGGATTTGAGGATTATTGGTAATCAGTCTGAGGTGATGACGTGGCGATTTGATGATGGAATGACTTGTCAATTATTTGAAAGCCGGTTAGATGAATAGATTGATGTAATAATTTGATGATTAGGAGATAAAAAGAGAGTTAGGTGATAAAAAGATGAAGGAAGCAATAATGAAGAAGATACTGTTTTTATGCATTGCTGTTGTATGCCCGATGCTGGTATCGGCGCAGGTGACTCCCGGCTTGTATGAACAGGCGGATAAGCAGGCAATGAGCCGATGGGTGGATTCGGTATACGCGAAAATGACCCTCGACGAAAAGGTGGGACAGCTTTTTATGCCTATCGTGGAACCAAACAGCGGGTGGAGGACCCGAATATCAGGATATATCCGGAACCAGAAAGTGGGAGGATTATTATTCTCGAAAGGGACATTGGCACAGCAGGCGGATCTCACCAATTATGCCCAACAGATTGCCGATATACCCCTTCTGATCGCCCTCGACGGTGAATGGGGTTTGTCCATGCGGTTAACAGACGCCCCGAAATATCCCCGGAACATGATTATCGGCGCCATACAGGATGAAGAGATGGTGAGACTCTACGGACGAGAGGTGGCGCGCCAATGCAGGGAGATGGGCATCCATGTGAATTTCGCCCCCTCACTCGACGTGCATAGTAATCCCAAAAACCCCATCATCGGCAGCCGCTCCTACGGAGAGAATCCGGTCAACGCAGCAAAGAAAGGAATTGCCTATGCAAAAGGATTGGAAGAAAATGGCGTGATGGCGGTAGCCAAACACTTCCCCGGACATGGCGACACTTCGGAAGATTCGCACAAGACATTGCCGACTATCGCCCACAACCGCGAGCGGCTGGAACAGGTGGAACTGCTTCCGTTCCGTGAATATATCAACGCCGGACTGTCGGGAATGATGACAGGACACCTGAATGTGCCGGCATTAGAGACAAAAGGAATGCCCGCATCGCTTTCACCCGAAGTCGGCATACGCCTTCTCAAAGAAGAGATGGGCTTCACCGGCCTCACCTTTACCGACGGTATGGCCATGAAAGGCGTCTCCGACCAATCCGGCGCAAGTGTAAAAGCGCTGCTGGCCGGCAATGACGTCATGCTGGGGGTTATAAACCAGGGGAGAGAGTTTGCCTCTGTGAAAAAAGCGGTCGAAGAGGGTATGATCCCTGCACCGCTCCTCGAAGAAAAAGTGCGGAAGATACTTTCCTACAAATACATCCTCGGAGCAAACAAATTCACTCCCATTCATACACCCACCGTTCACAGCCGCGTGAATGCCCCTTCCGCCGAATGGATACAACGAAAGATTTACGATGGCGCTGTCACGCTTCTCAAAAATGAGACAGAGTTGATCCCGGTGAAGAAACTCGACATGACAAAGATCGCGGCCCTGTCCATTGGTGCTACAGGCAATAATACGTTTCACGAATACCTGAAGAAATATGCTCCCGTAACCACTTTCAGCGCTCAATCCGTCGCGGCCCTGTCCGAGATAAGAGGATTGAAAGATTATGACCTCATCATTATCTCCGTCCATTCAGACAATGCTGCTGATGCCGCAGCGTTACAGCAACTCACGAAAGATCAAAAGACAGTACTGGCATTTTTCACCTCACCCTACAGGCTGGATAATTTTCAGGCTTCGGTCGACAGCGCAGCAGCAGTCATCATGGCCTATGATGCCTCTGATTTTGCACAGATGAGCGCTGCACAGGGCATTTTCGGAGGGATCGGTATCAGTGGAAAGCTTCCGGTATCCACCGGTGTAATCAAGGAAGGCACGGGCTTCGATACAAAGAAGATCCGTCTGGGTTATTCCATGCCTGAAGAGGTGGGATTGGCCTCCGAAAGGTTCAACGAAATAGAGAGTATCGCATTGGAAGGAGTCAGGCAGAGAGCCTACCCGGGATGCCAGATCCTCGTAGCAAAAGATGGGGTGGTCATCTATGAAAGGGAGTTCGGCAAGTTTGATTACCGGGACAGCCCTGAAGTTACGGACGGGACGGTCTACGATCTGGCCTCGGTCACCAAAACAACCGCCACCCTTCCTGCCATCATGAAACTGTATGACGAGAAAAAGATACGTCTTCAGGATCCCCTCAGTAAATTCGTTCCGGAAACCAGGGGGAGCAATAAGGCAAACCTCACCGTACGATCCCTGCTGCTGCATGAAACGGGAGTAGTCTCTTTTATTCCCTACTACACCACGGCCATTGATGAAAACAGTTACTCCGGTTCGCTGTTCGGCCGGCAATCGGCGGTTTACCACGCCCGCTATGCAGGCGCCTGGGGCCGCACCGATTACAAATTCCTACCCGACCTGATCTCTACCCGGGAATCGGAGCAATTTCATCTCCCCGTGGCCAAAGGACTATACGCAAGCAACAAAATGCACGACAAGTTGTTGAAGGAGATTATCAACACCCAGTTAAACCGAAAAGGAAGCTACCGATACAGCTGCCTCAATTTCATGCTATTGAAGGAGGCCGTGGAATCTGTTTCGGGAATGGATCTCGATACCTACATGAAACAAAACTTCTACCAAAGGCTGGGAGCATCTACTACCACCTTCCAGCCATTAAAACAGATACCCATCGAAAGAATCCCCCCCACTGAGGACGATCCTTTTTTCCGGAGGCAGCATGTGCGGGGCTACGTACACGATGAGGGCGCGGCCCTCTTCGGCGGGATATCGGGCAACGCAGGCCTCTTTTCCAATGCCAATGACCTGGCCAAACTCTATCAGATGTGGCTGAACGGGGGAGAATACGGAGGAGAGCGTTATCTGAGCGAAGAGACGGTGAAACTCTTTACAACGACGAAAAGCAGTATCAGCCGCCGCGGCCTGGGATTCGACAAACCCGATCCCACCAACAGCAGATACAGTCCGACCAGCCCGGGAACCCCCATCGAAGTATATGGCCACACAGGATTCACCGGCACGAGTTTCTGGATCGATCCTGCGAACCACATGATCTATATTTTCCTTTCCAACAGGGTAAATCCTTCCCGGACTCCCAACCGGTTCTCGACGCTCAGCATCAGAGAGCGTATTCAGGAAGAGTTGTATCACGCCCTGAAAGCAACAAAAACCCAGTAACAACCGATTAGAAATAGAAGCTATGCAGCAAATCATCAAAAGCGATCATCTTACAACCGATGTGGAGAAAGCGATTCAAAACATCCGACACGACAAACTATTTATTCTCACAGACGAAAATACACACACTCATTGCCTTCCCCTGCTTGCAGAGACCCCTTTGTTGCGGGAAGCTAAGGAAATTGTGATTCCTGCCGGTGATACCAACAAAACGATTGAAAACCTGAGCAGAGTATGGCAACTCCTCACCGAGAACGGCGCCACACGCCATTCATTGCTATTGAACCTGGGAGGGGGCATGGTCACCGATTTGGGTGGATTTGCCGCAGCTACCTTCAAACGGGGTATCAGCTATATCAATATTTCCACCACACTGCTCGGAGCGGTCGATGCGGCCGTAGGCGGAAAGACCGGCATCAATTTCGAGGGATATAAGAATGAGATCGGCGCCTTTTACCCTTCCGAATCTGTGATCATTTCTTCCGATTTTTTCCATACGCTCAATCAGGCAGCTATTTTGTCGGGATATGCGGAGATGATCAAGCATGCGTTGATCCACTCCACCGCAGAATGGGAAGAGATCCTGACCTATTCTTTCGATGAGGCCGATTATTCAAAACTGAACGAACTGGTTTTCCGTTCGGTGAAGATCAAACAGGATATTGTGGAAAAAGATCCCTACGAGAAAAATATCCGGAAAGCATTGAATTTCGGGCACACTACAGCCCACGCTTTCGAGAGTTTTGCCATGACCAAAGAGAGACCCGTTCCTCACGGTTATGCCGTGGCATGGGGAATGATTGTTGAGCTCTGGTTATCTCATCGGCTTTGCGGCTTCCCGAAAGAGCAACTGCAAAGGACTGTCCGTTTTATCCGGGATAACTACGGTGCTTTCCCCCTCTCGTGCGACCATTATGAAACGTTGTACGAAATAGCCCGGCATGACAAAAAAAATATAGGCGACATTATCCATTTCACCCTGTTGGGCAATATTGGAGATGTACGGATCGACCAGACGACCGACAAGGAACTGCTATTCGAAGCATTCGATTTTTACAGGGATTCGGTAGGGTTGTAATGACTTCGTTGTCCGGATATTTTCGTCCTGCCATTTTTCGGGACAAATGAAATACTATTACTGAAAAAATAACCATGAACAATACAGGATATTGTCCCTCCGCAGTATTTGCAATATATCATTCCGGAAATCCCGGAATGACCCTGCACGCAAAAAATGTTAAAGATAAATTTTAAATAATACTTTTCATAAGTATTCGTGTTTCCTTTTACATGGCTTCTGCTCATTTAGCTTAATGGAATAGTTCCATACGATACCTTTGAAAATAAATAGTTTGATCGTATGAAAAACGAAGAGAACAGGTTGATAAAAAAATTAAAGGCTGGTGATGAAGAAATCTTTAAAAGGTTATTCTATCTCTATAGTGACAGACTTTTCATCTGGGCTTATAAGATAACCTGCGATTCCTTGGCATCGGCAGATATCGTACAGGATTTTTTTGTCCGTTGTTGGGAAAAGAGGGATATACTGCCTAACAATTGTTCTTTTAAAGCCTATGCTTATAAATCCGTTTACAACGCATCCTTAAATTATCTCCGGGATAATAAACGTTTTGTGCATGGTTATGAAATTACAATAGATCTGATTGACGACGATGTACGCGATGAAGATATTGAAGAATTAAAAAGGTTGCTCCTGAAGGCCATTGACGAATTACCCGACAGATGTAAAAAAATATTTGTTATGACGACCCTGGAGAAGAAAAAATACGCTGAAGTTGCCGACTTATTGGGTATATCCGTCAACACTGTTAAAGTACAGGTATCTAAAGCTTATCGGATTTTAAAAGAAAAAATAGGATAAAGATCCGGTTTAAATAATACTTTTTCAAAATCGTTGTGTTATCGTATAAATAAGCATCCAATATGTTGAAAATAGAAAAAAATAGTATGGATAAATGGAAACTGTTATTAAAGGTATTAAGTGAAGAGATACCTGAAGATGACAGACATTTTCAACGTTGGCTTCATGAAGATACAGAAAACAGAAAGCTTTACCGGTCATTAAAAGAGGGAAGACAAGATGAAGAACTATTTGATAAGGATAAGGTTTTCAATCATATTTCCAGTAAGCTTTATCTGAATATCGAAAGAAAAATGCCCTTGTATCAAAAAAAATGGTTCAAATACGCTATTTCTTCTGTGGCTGTCATTGCGCTATGCATAGTCGGCGGTTATTTCATTTTTCATGAAACTACAACTCCCCCCGAAAAAACAGAAAAAAACATTTTTGATCCGGGTTCCAAAAAAGCATATCTCCTTTCAATGAAAGGTGAAAAGATCGACTTGTCCGAATCTTTTGAAGTAAAAAAAGAGGATGGTATAATCATTTCGAATAACAGCCAGGGCGTTATCAGTTTTCAAAAGACAACACCGGTCAAAAAAACAATAGAACAGCAAACGATCTATGTACCCAAAGCCGGCGAATATGAATTGGTACTATCAGACGGATCCAAAGTATTTCTCAATTCGGAATCGCAATTAACATTTCCGTCCTACTTTGAAGGTGATACCCGCCGTGTGGAATTGTTGGGCGAGGCGTATTTTGAAGTGAAAAAAGACGTAAAGCCTTTTATTATCCAGACTCCGGATCTCGCAATAGAAGTGCTGGGCACATCATTTAATATCAATGCATACAAGACAAATCCTTATGTCAATGCCACTTTGGTAGAAGGCAGCATCCGGGTGCATCTGCCGGAAAACCAGGAAACCTTTCTGTTAAACCCCCAACACAATTTCCGGTTGGATAAATTATCCGACGAAATATCCGTTCAGCAGGTAAATACGGATGTGTATACTGCCTGGGTAAAAGGAGAGTTCGTATTCAGAAACCAGCCTTTAACCGAAATATTTGCCCAATTGGAAAGATGGTATGATTTCAGGATCATATATGAAAGTTCGGATATAGGAAAAATGCGGTTTACCGGAAGCGCCGAGAAAGTAAGACCTCTTAATTATTTATTGGATCAGATACAGGCGGTTACAGACATTCAATACAGATCCGAAGGAGATAAAATAATCCTGTACAAAATAATATAGAAGGCTGCCCGATTTTAGGCCTTTCGGGCAGCCTTAATGCATTAAAAAAACTGTTACCTTTTTAAAATTTATCAATCAACAATTCATTTAAAGCGCTCAAATTTATGAAAAAAAAGAGACTTAAACAACAATTCCCCCTGCGGGAATTAAAGAAACTGTTTTGCATCATGAAATTGGTTTTTTTCTTTTTGCTGTTGAGTTCCAATTTAGTGTGGGCCGGGCAGAGCTACGCCCAGATTACATCGTTAGATCTGGATCTCAGGAATGTGAAACTGGAAGAAGTCTTCGACGCTATTCGCCGACAAAGCGAATTTGAATTCTTCTATAACAACGATCAGGTAAACACATCGGTAAAAGTGAGTGTCAAAGCAAAAAATGCAGACATTAAAACGGTACTGGAGCAAGCGCTTCCCGCTATCTATGAATACAAGATCAACGATCGGTATATTCTGATCAATAAACGGAAAGAAGTTACCCCTGCGTTATCACCTCAACCTCAACAACAAACAAAAAAAATAATTACCGGGAAAATTACCGATAAAAACGGAGAATCCATCATCGGAGGTAATATCCTCGAGGTAGGTACCACAAACGGGACAGTTACGGATATCGAAGGTAACTTTGAATTGAAAGTCCCACAGTATCCGGTAACAATCAAAATCTCTTATATAGGTTTTGACGACCTGGAACTTATGGTTACCGGTAAAGAATCCCAACCGCTTTTGATAGTTCTTACTGAAAGTCAAACCTATTTGGAGGAGATCGTAGTCGTAGGTATGAACAACCGTCAAACGAGACGTTCGATTACTGGTGCGGTTTCTACCATCCAAACCAAAGAGCTTATCCAAAGCCCGGTAGCCAATATCAGTAATGCCCTTGCCGGCAAGCTACCGGGACTGATCACTGTCCAAAGTTCAGGAGAACCTGGAGCAGACGCTGCAAACCTATATGTACGTGGCCTTGGCACATACGGTTCAAGCGCACCTCTTGTCGTTATTGACGGGCTTCCACGCAACAAAGCCGACCTAGACATGTTGGATCCCAATGAAATTGAGTCTATCACCATTTTGAAGGATGCTTCCTCCTCCTCTCTTTATGGGATTCAGGGAGCAAATGGGGTAGTTGTCGTTACAACAAGGCGTGGAGGAGGGAGTGATGACAAGATCAGAATATCTTTCACTCTTCAACAAGCAGTACAACAACCGATCCGTCTCCCAAAGACATTGAGTTCTTATGAACAGGCCCTATATAACAGGACTGTTGATTATAACGACGGACAGCCTATGCGTTACACCGATGAAGTGCTGGATAAAATTAAATCCGGTTCCGATCCGTATCTGTATCCCAATACGAATTGGTTCGATGTGGTCCTGAGAGATTATTCGCAGCAACAGCAATATAATGTGAATATCTCAGGATCAGCCGGAAAAGATCATAAAGTTAATTATTTTATTTCCGGAAGTTACATCAATCAAGGTACATTATTAAATCATGAAGATATTTTTAAATCCAATTATGGTGTTAGCTCTAAATATGAAAGATACAATTTTCGGTCGAATGTTGATGTGAAAGCGACTAAAATGCTCGATATCCGTATTGATCTTGCAGGTCGTCTGGAGACAAGAATAGGGCCAAGTGAAAGTTTCACTCATGTGTTCAATGTCATCACCTCCCGGCTTCCGGGTTCACAAGCAATATGGAATCCTAACGGAACTTTAGCCGCCGGTAGTTTACTTGAAATACCCTATCAGAACAATCCATACGGAGTCATCACTCAGAGTGGTTATTACAACAACGGTACCAATGTGATGTCTGGTACACTTTCGGCTAAGCATGCACTCGATTTTATTACACAGGGACTTAGTGTTCAAGGGTTTTTCAGTTTTGAAAACAATAGTAGTCTGAATCGCATCTGGAGACAGACTTTCGAACAGTTCTGGTATCGGGGACCTGATGAGGAAGGGGAAGCCATCTATCAGGATTACTCCACGAAGGGGCGTCTTGCTGCAAGTACCGGGTCGAGTGTTTCCAGGTTTACCTATACTGATTTGCGTTTAAACTACGACAGAGAATTCGGAAAACATCAGGTCAGTGGTCAATTATTGGGTAACCGTACACTCAAAAATATTCAAAGCTCTGAATATATGTATGCATACCAGGGACTTAGCGCCAGAATCACCTATAACAATGCTCACAGATACTTTGCTGAATTCAACCTTGGATATAATGGTTCAGAAAACTTTCCTCCGGGACGTAGATACGGACTATTTCCTGCTTTCTCTGCCGGTTGGGTCATCAGTGATGAACCATGGTTCAATTCACTTGACCGGATAAAAATAATCAAACTGAGAGGTTCTTATGGAGTAGTAGGAAATGACCTGATTGGAGGCCAGCGTTTTCTGTATATAACTGAGTTTGGACCTGGTGGAGGACTTGGTTCTATATTCCCTTCAGGTTATTATTTCGGCACAACTAACGGAGGTACATTGTCAGCCGGAGGACATAACGAAACAAAAGTCGGTAATACTTTTGTCACATGGGAAAAAGCAAAAAAAATGAATGTCGGAATTGATATTTCTCTTTTCCAGGGCAATACCCTCAACTTCACTGTAGATTATTTCCGTGAGCACCGTGACAATATTCTTACCGAAGCTGGGAGTGTCCCCGATTTCATCGGTATATTAAATGTGGCTCCGCGAAATTCCGGAAAAGTATTTAACCATGGTTTTGAAGTAGAAATGCGTATTAACAAGCAATTGACACGGGATTTCTCATTCTTCACGAATATACAGGGAACATTTGCCAAAAATAAGGTACTTGAAAATGATCAGCCTACACCAGAATTTGACTATCAGGACCTTCGTGGTTATGAGATAGGGTATTCCCTCGGTTATCATGCAATAGGTTTCTTCAAGGATCAGGCTGATATTGACAATAGTCCTGTTCAAAACTTCGGGCCTGTTATTCCGGGTGACATTAAATACTTTGATAAAAACGATGATGGTATTATCGATCCTTCAGACCGTGTTCCTATTAAAAGTTTTTCAGTTCCTACATTTACAGGAGGATTATCAATCGGTATCAATTTTCGTCATTTTGACTTTAGTATGATGTTCAACGGTTCATTGGGAGGAACTGCCCGCCTATGGGCTTATCCAAGTAGTATTATTAACCTGCAGAGATGGAGTGAATCCAATAAAGAAAATGCTTTACTTCCTGTACCACACACTACTGCAAACAACACTGTGCTCTCGGATCAGAATCTGATGAAAACTGATTATCTGAAACTTCGAAATCTTGAATTTGGTTACACACTCCCGGCTTCTCTACTGGAGAAGATACGTGTGCCGAATGCCAGGGTGTATATTAATGCCCAAAACGTGGCGGTATGGGACAGGATGTGGTTAAAGGACAGGGACCCTGAATCAGCAGGTTCCGGCACCCTTCCCTATCCCATACAAAGAGTTTTTAATTTAGGACTTCGCTTTGACATATAGTGAAATTAACTGAAAAGAATTATTATGAAACGATATATTATTAAAATAAGCCTCCTATTTCTTTTGGTTTTCTCTGCGACTTCTTGTGTAGATTTTCTTGAAAGAGCGCCAGGGGATAATATGACTGAAGAAGAACTGTTTTTAAAGATTGAAACCGCTGAACGGTACCTCAATAATGCTTATATTTATCTACCTGATTTTCAGTATAACACTGAAGATTTAACAGGTCGTTATAAACTTGGCGGCGCAACAGACGAGGTAGGTTTTCAGCAAGCGTCAGGTTACCAGACTTCTCCTTTTGATATCAATACAGGAAGCTGGAACCCTTCCCAAATGCCTCTTGAACGAAATTGGCAGGACTATTATGGTTGCATCAGAAGGTGTAATATGTTCATCAAGAACTATGACCTGATTCCTGAGGACTTAAGTACCGGAGGGGCAAGTAACCGTAGGTCAAGGCTGCTCGGCGAAGCATATGGACTTAGAGGTTATTACTATTTCCTCCTGTTCAAACAGTGGGGAGGAGTTCCTATTATCACACAGGTGCTTGACCCGGGAAACATAGAATCAACAACGGGTATAAAAAGGGCATCAGCAGAAGAGACCCTCAGGCAGATTCTTGATGATATGGACATGGCAATTGAACACCTTCCTCCTGGGCACGATGATGCAAATTTTGGAAGATTCACCTCTTTAATTGCGACTGTAGTAAAATCCCAGGTCAAATTATATTGGGCAAGCAAATATTGGAATAGAAACAATGATTTAGACAGATGGAATGAAGCTGCCGAATATGCAGGCGAAGCGCTGAGAATGGCTTTGAAAAATGGCCATATCCTGTCTCTTTCATATAGTTCCCTTTTTAATAAAGCAGGCATTGAACCTGAGGTTATATGGACGAAGAATTCAGAACATTATGAATGCTTTTGGTGGGATATGTATGCTATGCCACTGGGATATAATGCATATAATGTAGACGGACCTCTTCAGGAAATTGTGGATGATTTTGAAATGAAGGCCACAGGAAAAGTTCCTGTATTAGGTTATACGGCAGATAACCAACAAATCATAGATGAAACTTCGGGATATGATCCGAAGCATCCGTGGGTAGGAAGAGATGATAGGTTCTATTCAAGTATATTGTATCACGGTGCAATGCTCCAGGGACGTCAAATTGACATCTCAACGAATGGTAAGGATAATATAAACATCGGTTCTATCATTCGTACAAACTATTTTACCAATAAATACCTTGATCAGAACCATAACCTTGTAACACATGCAAGTTGGACATACCGCCGTTTTGCCATAATGCGGACAGCAGAACTGTACCTGAATTATGCAGAGGCGTTGAATGAAGCGGAAGGCCCGACAAACATGGTATATGAACTCGTCAATACAATTCGTACCCGTGCAAACTGCATTGAGCTTCCTGCAGGGTTGAACAAGGAGCAGATGCGTGAACGAATCCGTCACGAAAGAAGAGTAGAACTCGTTTTCGAGAATCATCGTTTTTGGGATGTACGCCGTTGGATGATTGCTGAAGTGGTAGATAATAAGGCAGTACACCGTGTAATGGTTGATGAGGATGGAAATATAACCTATCCGGTCTTCCAGAACAGGATATTTAATCCTGACAAACATTACCTATTCCCAATTCCTCAGAAGGAACTTGATAAAAATAGAGCGCTCGAACAGAATCCCGGATGGTAAATCTTGTATTCAAATAACTATTAACAACTTATAATTCGAATCATTATGAAAAATTTCTTTTATATTATTGCTACATTAGTTCTAGCACTTGGCATATTGACTGTTTCTTGCGAAAAAGATCCGGACAATATTGAAAATCAGCCAACAGTATCCATCTCGGCTGACGAAAGTTTCGATGCTGAAAAGACAGCTAAATTAACGATTACTCTTTCTGCTGTAAGTGGGAAAGATGTGGAAGTAAGACTGGCAAAAGCAGATGTACAATCCGGTAAAACAAATGTGCCGGCTACCTATGACAAAAAAGTAACTGTTGCTGCCGGAAAAACAAGCGCTACAATTGATGTGGAAGCCGATGTGCTCGGACTGAAATCGGGAGACTATCAGACAGCCATCAAAATTGAATCGGCAGAAGGCGCAAAAATCGGAGAAAAGGCTGTGGCCTATATCAACCTTTCATACGCTTTCAAACCGGAGGTGAATCTTTATGCCGATCCTTCATTTGCAGGTGACAAAAAAGCCAAATTAAAAGTTACCCTCTCAAAAGCAACGACAGTTCCTGTTGTGGTAACACTGGAGACAGACCCTCAGTCTAAAGCAGAGGCTGAGTATGAAAATAAGATAACAATTCCGGCAGGTCAAACACAAGCAGAGATAGATGTTACCGTAAAAGTTCCGGCCAATATTGTTCCTGGAATATATCCGGTTACACTGAAGATAGCATCTGTAGAAAACGGATTTGCAGGTACTGTAAAGTCAATAAAAATTGACCTTTTATATCCATTTGCAGTAGCCATTACTGTTGACGGAGATTTCGATGATTGGAAAGACCCAAATGTGCAAAGCTGGTCTTTACCGGAAGGTGATGTTTTGTATCAGTCAATGAAAAATCTCAAACTTGCCGCAAACGGAAAATATGTCTTTGTCTATATGGAGTTTTATGACCCGGGATTTGATTTCAACATGCCATTTGACATGTATGTAGACGCTGACGGAGATCCTAATACAGGCGCTATTGTAGCTGCAATAGATAATGATACATATTATCCTCCCTATGATGATAAACATATGGGACTTGAATATTATATTGAATTAGGGCTTCATGACGGAGACCATTACAATGATTTTTATTCGTGGGGAGGTGTTTACAAATATGAAGGAGAGCATGGAGCCAATGTGTTCTCAGGACTTAGAAATCTTGGTGGCACCTATGATGGGAGTGTTATTTTTGCAGCAGGCAGCCTTGATACCCAAAATATAGGACGTATCGAAATCCAAATGCTTAGGAGTTGGTTTGGAATTAAAGGGAATAAAGTCAGGATTGCCGTAAAGAATATGAATGGAGCTGACAACTGGTCTGCTTACGGACTTCTTCCCCAGGGAAATGTTGTAAATGGTGAGCGTCAACTTGTAGATATGGCATCTATATATCTTCCTGCTTATCAAGAATAAAAGATTTTAGATTTAATTATGAGGATTCATATATACATAGGATTATTATTGTCATTTCTTTTGCTCTCTTCATGTGGGGAGAACAAAAGAAATGGCGATAAGCCTTTTTTTCAAACAAGAGGAATCCTATTAGCCTGGAACGATGTGAGCAATCCTGATGTAATTGATTGGATTGTGAAGATGAAAGAAAATGGATTGAACACTATCAGTGTATCTGGTTATGATTATCAAAGTGAAGCTTATGCTGAAATGAAACAAAAATTCGTTGATAATGGGCTCGATTTCGTGTATGAAGAACATGCCATGCCCTGGTTACTTCCACGCAAACTTTTCGAAAGTCACCCTGAATACTTCCGGATGGATAAAGAAGGGGTTCGTCGTCCTGATTTCAACGGTTGTCCTTCAAACAGGGAAGCCCATGCGATTGTGTATGAAAATGCTAAAAAGCTTGGAAAAGCAAATGCTCCTACTAATCATAAGTATTATTTCTGGTTATATGATGGCGGTGAAAAATGCTATTGTAATGAATGCAGGGATTTAAATGACGCTGACCAGGGACTTTTATTTGAAAATACGATAATAAAGGCGCTTAAAGAGATTGACCCACAGGCTCAGCTTGCGCATCTTGCTTATGACAAAACTACGCCTGCACCTTCCCGCATTAAACCTGAGAAGGATATATTCCTGGAATTTGCTCCTTTCTACCGCAGATGGGATATTCCTCTGAGTGTGCGTGAAGCTCGCAGGGAAGGGGTAGAATGGTCGCATGGGGAGTATCTGGATATGCTTGAAGCAAATCTCAATATATTTCCTGCAGAGACTGCACAAATACTTGAGTATTGGTTGGATGTTTCGCTCGTCAGCGGCTGGCAGAAACCTCAAAAAAAATTAGACTTTAATAAAGAAGTATTTCTGGACGATCTTAAAACCTATGCCAATTATGGTATCAGGAATATCTCTTGTTATGGAGCATGGATAGATGATTACTATGTGAACACATATAAAGATATATCTTTTGTCAACGATTATGGTCAGGGACTTTACAACTTCAAAAAATAAAAGACAATGAAAAAAAATTTCTCCGCTCTTTTTGTAATAACTATAACTGCATTATTCTTAAGTGTAGCTTGTAGTAAACCTCACTCAACATTTGTAGTCGATGATTGGGAGTCTTTAATTAAAGAAAAGGAGCCTGATCCGGATCCGGACCCGGATGACGAGAATCCTTCTGGAGGAGATAAAGAACCCTTTTTTAAGATGCGAGGTATTGTTGCCGGTTGGAGCGATGTGAGCAATCCAAGCAAGATTGACTACATACAGATAGCAAAGGACAATGGTATAAATACTTTTAGTATTTTCAATGCAAACAGAAATTCTTTGGCATGGAAGAATTTTGCAGAAAAGTGTGCTGAAGCTAATATAGACCTTGAATATGAAGAGCATATGCTTGCCTTTCTTATTCCGCGCG
>NZ_CALNAT010000169.1 GCF_937873925.1 uncultured Proteiniphilum sp.
CGACAAGGTGGTGGTGTTCGACCGTGTGCGTGAGTACCGGCAGCTTTATCCGAAACGGGGATTAAGAGAGCTCTTTAACGACTCCATGAACGCCACGCTGGCCCGTACCATCAACACCGGGTTGAGTACTATCCTCGTGATCATCTGTATCCTTTTATTTGGGGGTGACGCCGTGAGGAGTTTCGTTTTCGCGATGCTCATAGGTGTGGTAGTAGGAACGGTTACCAGTTTGTTCGTAGCTTCTCCTGTCGCCTACAAGCTCATCCTCAACCAGCAAAATAAAAAGCAGATTGAAGCTAAAAAGTAATTGATTATCTATCAGACTAAAAAAACGGGTGGTCATTTGGCCATCCGTTTTTTGTTTTACAATAAAAAGCCTGAAGGGATTGGTGTGTATCATTATTTTTTATACTTTTGCACTCTCCTTACAAGCCACAATAGCTCAGTCGGTAGAGTAACGCATTCGTAACGCGTAGGTCGCGAGTTCAAGTCTCGCTTGTGGCTCTTTCAGCGGTTGTGCAAATAAAATTTAATTTATTTGCACAATCGTTTTATTTTGTACCTTTGCCAAAGACCATCATTGATTATAAACCCTATCCCAATAATTATGTCAGCGTTATACGGACACATTTCTCAGATCATAGGGCCGGTGGTAGATGTGCATTTTGAACTTTCCGGATCGCAGGAAACAAAACTGCCCGCTATTGACGATGCCCTCTACGTAAAACGTTCCGACGGCCAGAATATTTTCCTGGAAGTACAACACCACATCGGCGAGAATATTGTCCGCACCGTGGCGATGGAAAGTACCGACGGCCTTAGCCGGGGCCTTTCTGTGAAAGCGTTGGGCCGCCCTATCAGCGTCCCCGTGGGAGAACAGATCAAGGGAAGATTACTCAATGTGATCGGCAGTCCCATCGACGGCCTGTCGGAACTCAGCCGTGAGAACCAATATCCTATCCATCGTCCGGCACCCAAATTCGAAGACCTTGTCACCTCTGAGGAAATACTTATCACGGGCATAAAGGTAATCGACCTGCTCCAGCCTTACCTGAAGGGTGGAAAGATAGGCCTGTTCGGAGGCGCCGGCGTAGGAAAGACCGTCGTCATCATGGAGTTGATCAACAATATTGCCAAAGGACATAACGGTTATTCCGTCTTTGCAGGTGTAGGGGAACGGACGCGCGAGGGCAACGACCTGCTCCGGGAAATGATCGGGTCAGGGGTTATCAGGTACGGTGATGCATTCAAAAAAGGGATGGAAGAGGGTAAATGGGATCTGAGCAAGGTCGATTACGAAGAGGTTAAAAAATCCCAGACCACATTGGTTTTCGGTCAGATGAACGAACCTCCCGGCGCCCGTGCATCAGTAGCCCTTACCGGCTTGGCGGTGGCCGAATCGTTCCGCGATAGGGGAGGTGAAGGCAGCGACACACTGCTCTTTATCGACAACATTTTCCGGTTCGTACAAGCGGGATCTGAAGTATCGGCCCTGCTGGGACGCATGCCTTCCGCCGTGGGCTATCAACCCACACTGGCTTCAGAGATGGGTACGCTGCAGGAACGTATCGCTTCTACGAAATACGGTTCCATCACATCGATCCAGGCCGTGTATGTACCGGCTGACGACCTCACCGACCCGGCACCGGCCACCACATTCAGCTATCTCGACGCTACCACCGTACTCAGCCGCAAGATCGCCTCTCTGGGGATCTATCCCGCGGTAGATCCCCTGGAATCGTCGTCGCGTATCCTCACTCCCCCTATCGTAGGAGAAGAGCATTATAATACTGCCATGCAGGTAAAGCAAATACTGCAACGATATAAAGAACTGCAGGACATCATCTCCATACTGGGTATGGAAGAACTTTCGGAGGAAGACCGCCTCACGGTCAACCGTGCCCGCAAGGTGCAACGCTTTCTCTCCCAACCCTTCTTCATGGCCGAACAATATACAGGACAACCCGGCGTGATGGTCTCCATTGAAGATACCATCAAAGGATTCAAGATGATCCTTGACGGCAGCCTCGATCATTACCCCGAATCGGCATTTATGAACGTGGGAACTATTGAGGAAGCCATTGAAAAAGGCGACAGGCTGATGGAGCAGAGCAGGTAAAGTGAAGAGTGAAGAGTGAAGAGTGAAGAGTGAAAAGCTAAAAGCGAAAAGGTAATTGGTAATTGATAAGATGAAACTGGAAATTCTTACACCCGAATCGGTCTTCTATAGCGGAGAGGCAGACTCCGTGACTCTACCCGGCACATTGGGATCGTTCCAGATACTCAACAACCACGCCCCGATCATTTCGACGCTTGGCAAAGGAATGCTTTCGTTCACGGTGAACGGAGAGATCCGGCAGATGGAAGTAACGGATGGATTGATGGAAATGCACAATAATAAAATAACTGTCTGTATTGATGAAATTCATTGAAGATGAAAAAACTCGCAATATATTTTCTTATTGTGCACACGACCCTGTTGCTCATCACCGGATTCGGCATCTGGTTCATTCTGGACAACTTCTTTCCCGAGATAATGGTCGACTACTACTACATTATCCCTCTCTTTTTTTACCTGATGGGGATTATTTTTATTTACCGGTTCAGACGTACCCCCGTCGGCGAACCCAAAAAGGTAGTCAATCTTTATATGCTTATGCGTATGATCAAGATATTTATGTCGGTGGTCATCATACTCCTATATTGGTTCCTGGACAAGCCGCACATTCGTAATTTCGCGATTATTTTTGTGGTTTTCTATCTTATCAACCTGATTTGGGAAACATACATCTATATCAGAATGGAACTCTATTTTAAATATAAAGACAAACAACAAAAATCTTCCCCGAAGCATATGGACCAATGAAACGAAAATTATATATATCCGGTCTTTTAGCCGTTCTTTTCCTCACTGCTTCTCCGGTGTGTGGCGGTAACCAGCGTAACGGAACAGAGGAATTGAATGCAAAAGAGTTTATCTCCGAACATTTAAGCGACTCGTATGAATGGCAGATCGTGAGCGACGGCACAAAGCATATTGCTGTCCCTCTCCCGGTGATACTCTATAGTAAAACCACCGGATGGCATCTTTTCCCATCTTCGCGTTTTCAACACGGGACAACTTCTTACCATGGATTTAAAATCGCATCGGAAGGAAAACACAAAGGGAAAATCGTAGAAACGCATGCCGGTGGCAATATCTCCCGCCCGCTGGATCTCTCAATCACCAAAAATGCCGCCTCCCTGCTGTTTGCTTCTCTTCTGATCATACTGATAATTATGGGGGTAGCCCGCTTGCTGAAGCGTGACCCGATGAAACCCCGGAAAGGATTCACGGGAATGATCGAAATGCTCGTGCTATCCATTAACGATGAAGTGATAAAACCTTCTATCGGCAAAGATTACCAGAGATATGCCCCCTACCTGCTTACCGTCTTTTTCTTCATCTTCACGAACAATCTGCTGGGATTAATTCCTGTCTTCCCGGGAGGCGCAAACGTCACGGGCAACATAGCCGTAACGTTGGTTCTCGCTGCCACTACGTTCCTTATAATCAACCTGACCGGCACGAAAGAATATTACAAAGAGATCTTATGGCCCGATGTACCTACATGGCTCAAGATACCCATTCCCCTGATGCCGGTAGTAGAGATCATAGGAACATTGACCAAGCCGTTCGCATTAATGATCCGTCTTTTTGCCAATATGATGGCCGGGCACTCCATCGTATTAGGGCTGACGATGCTTATTTTTATCACGGCAGGTATGGGCATGGCCATCAATGCTTCCATGACCCTTGTCTCAATCATCTTTACCGTTTTCATCGATTTCGTAGAGTTATTGATCGCCTACATTCAGGCATATGTGTTCACCCTGCTTTCAGCCGTTTTCATCGGCCTCGCACGAATAACGACTCATTCCGACAAGAAGAATGTCACAGAAACGGGACAAGCTGCATAAGTTATTTCACCTGCAGGTGAAATAATTGTTATTTATCCATAAGATCTTGTGAAGTCATATTTATTCATTACATTTGCACGCGAATTCAAAAAATAGATTTGAAATTGAGGTTTGACACAATCAATTTTTAGATTTAATCTGTACGGGGTATGTAAAAAATTTATTGTTTAATGGTGAAACAGTTTCTTATTTATTTGTTTTGTGTTTCCATCACTTTACAGTCGATAGTCGGACAGTTTATGTTTTATGATAGTTCGACCGGCACTTTTTATACTTTCCTGTATTCCTCTTCTTCCGATAAGAAACATGCTGATACTCATTTTTCCCAAGCGGCAGGCTTAACACCACAGAAGTACGATAATAACAAGAATGTTTATAAAGATAATATCGAAGCAAACACCGAACTTCCGAAATTTGTCCGCGATTCGGTTATGGAACATCTGTTTTCCCCCTCCAATTGCCCCAATGAAGTGATGAATGCCTTCGTCTATTTCTCTTATCTCTTTCTTGGAAACTGTTTCGACTTATTCGTTATTGAAGAAAAGATCAACAATTTTGTACATTTCTATTCATCTTTTTTTAGAAATATCCAAATAGGACTTCCTATCACAAAGATCATATACCCCTATCATAATTTTTACTGATACCTGACACGGCTGTTGTCAGGGACATTGAACACGGTTATTTACTCCCTTCCCATCGATCTTCACTGATTTTCGTAAAAATACTTAGCGCTCCTGTGCAGGTGTAGCTATTTACTCTGCTTTCGGCTGTTTTTACTGGCTCCGGACAATTCAACTTCCGTCCTTATGACAATAAGGACGTAGAGACGGGTTTTATTACAATCACAACAAAATAATATTTTCATGGATAACTTATCACTCTTCGTGGTGGTCCTGTTGACGGGCATTACTCTGGTAACGGTAAGCATAACCATTGCTTTGCTCCTTTCCCCAAAATCCGTCAATTTCCAGAAGGGGGAACCGTATGAGTGCGGGCTTCCCACGCATGGCACATCCTGGATGCAGTTCAGGGTGGGATATTACTTATATGCCATTCTTTTTCTGATGTTCGATGTGGAAACAATCTTCCTTTTTCCATGGTCAACAGTAGTACGGGATCTGGGAATGGCAGGATTGGTCAGTATTTTGATTTTTATCGTAATCCTGGGCTTAGGACTTGCCTATGCCTGGAAAAAGGGTGTTTTAAAATGGACGTAAAAAATATAAAAATTAAGGATTTCCCTGCCGAAGAGTTCAAAGACAACGACACGCTGCAAGCGTATATCGACCAGCTCAATGCCGGCGGCACCCAAGTAATAGTAGGCAAACTCGACCAGATGGTCAATTGGGGACGAGCCAACTCCTTATGGCCCCTGGCTTTTGCCACAAGTTGTTGCGGTATTGAATTTATGGCGGCGGCTGCCGCACATTACGACCTCGCCCGGTTTGGAATGGAAGTCTCACGTAACAGCCCGCGCCAGGCCGACCTGATGGTAGTGGCCGGCACGATCGTCAATAAAATGGCTCCGCTTATACGCCGCGTGTACGACCAGATGGCAGAGCCGAAATATGTGGTGGCTATGGGAGCCTGCGCCATATCGGGAGGTCCATTTGTAAACTCCTACCACGTTGTCAACGGCGTTGACAAAATTATCCCTGTGGATGTCTATATTCCCGGCTGTCCCCCCCGCCCCGAATCACTCTTCTACGGCTTACTCCAGTTGCAACGCAAGGTGAAGGTCGAAAAATTTTTCGGAAACAGGCATATTTGTGCGAATGTGACTAATGAGACTAATGTGCGAATGTGACTAATGAGACTAATGAGTGAATCAGTAAATCGTCTTTACTCTTTATTCTTTACTCTTTACTCTAAATAAATAATCGTATGAAAGATATTCAACAGGTTGTATCGGAAACGGTAAGCGACGCGGTCATCGAAGAAAAACAGAAACTCACCGTCACCGTCGCACCCGGACAGTTACATTCTCTGATCAGCGCCCTCTATGCCCACGAGGCACTCCCTTTCGATTACCTGATCAGCCTTACCGGTATGGATTGGGGAGATAAACTGGGGGTTATCTATCTCCTCTCCTCTTCCAGAGACCTGAGCAAAGAAATAGTGGTCATCACGGCAACAGACGATCGTGATAATCCGCTTCTCTATTCGGTTACGGATATGTACGAAACGGCCCATCTCAATGAACGGGAAGTATATGCCCTGTTCGGTATCCGGTTTATCAACAATCCCGATATGCGCCGCTTCCTCCTGTCGGACGACTGGAAGGGGTTCCCCCTGCGCAAAGACTATGATGGCGACCCGGCGCACAACCCCATTACCATAGTAAATAAAGAAATTGTTGACATTGCTCCCCGTATTATGGAAGATGCCGGCGGGAATCTGATGGAAAGTACCGTCAAGATATTCGATGAGGAGGATTATATAATCAACATAGGGCCGCAACACCCCTCCACACACGGGGTGATGCACTTCAGGACGGCGCTCGACGGTGAGATCGTCAAGAAAATCGATGTGAAAAGCGGATATATTCACCGCGGAATCGAAAAGCTGTGCGAAAGCCTTACCTATCCACAGATACTGCACTTCACCGACCGTTTAGACTATCTTTCGGCCAATATCAACCGCCATGCGCTTTGTATGTGTGTGGAAAAGGCTGCCGGAATTGAAGTGCCGCCCCGCGCCCAATACATCCGTGTTATCATGGACGAGCTGAACCGTATCAGCTCCCACTTATTGGCGTTCGCCGCCCACTGCAACGACCTGGGCGCTACCACCGCTTTTATTTATGGCATGAGGGAACGTGAATATATCCTGGATATTTTTGACAAGACCTGCGGGGGCCGGCTTATCATCAACCAGGACGTGGTTGGAGGGGTGATGTTCGATATCTACGGCGATTTCCGGAAAGATGTGAACGCATTTATCCCCTATATGCGTGAAAAGCTGAAAGAATATGACGATTTCTTCTCACACAACGCCATCGTACTCAGGCGTATGGTCGGCGTGGGACGCCTCAGCCGTGAAGACGCCATCAGTTATGCCGTGACAGGTCCTGCCGGGCGAGGTTCGGGCTGGTCATGCGATGTACGGAAACATAAACCTTATTCCCTCTATGATCAGATAGAATTTAAGGAGGTTATACGGCTCGAAGGCGACTCCTACGCGCGTTATCTGAACCGGCTGGAAGAAATAGAGGAGTCATTGCACCTCATCGAACAATTGATCGACAATATTCCTGAAGGCGATGTACTGGCGACGGTAAAACCCGTCCTCCGGTTGCCCGAAGGACAATATTTCCAAAATGTGGAGACCGGCAAGGGAGAATTCGGTGTATTTATAGAGAGTAAAGGCGAAAAGTATCCTTACAGGGTGAAATTTCGCTCACCCTCGATGGCAGCCGTTTCCGTGATGCCGCTGATCTGTAAGGAGGAGCTTCTCTCTGACTTTATCGGCATCGGCGGTTCAATGGATTACGTGATACCCGATATAGACAGGTAAGCCTCAAAAAACGAATAGTTTTAATCCTATGAACTATAATCAACCATTAGAACTGACAGGACTGCTCTCGCATCTTGATATATTTTTCAGGAATAATCTGCCGCCATTTTGGGCGTCATTGGTAGAAAGCATACTGGTACTCATCACTATTTTAGCTGCCTATGCCGTAATCGCGTTGATACTGATTTATGCGGAACGTAAAATAACCGCCTTTTTCCAGGCGCGATTAGGGCCCAACCGCCTCGGTAAATACGGTTCCATTCAGAGTATAGCCGATATGATCAAGATATTGATCAAAGAAATTATCCATATCAACAGAGTGGACAGGTTTTTGTTTTATGCAGCTCCTTTTTTTGTGATATGTTCGTCGGTGATGGCCTTCGGCGCCATACCGTTCGGTAAAGGATTACAAGCGGTCGACTTCAATATGGGGATCGTTTACCTGCTTACCGTCTCTTCACTGGGAGTCATCGGTGTATTGCTGGCAGGCTGGTCGAGCAACAACAAATACTCCATGATCGGGGCTATGAGAAGCGGCGCCCAGTTCATCAGCTACGAGCTTTCGGCGGCGTTCGCACTGATGACCGTGGTGGTGATGACCGGCACCATGCAACTGTCGGAGATCGTGGAGAACCAGCGTTATGCATGGAATATTTTCAATGGACACCTACCGGCCATAGTAGCATTTGTTATCTATCTTATCTCGGGGCATGCAGAGACCAACCGTGCACCGTTCGACCTACCCGAAGCGGAAGGGGAGCTTACTGCCGGATATCATACGGAATACTCCGGTATGCAATTCGGCTTCTACTATCTGGCCGAATACCTCAACATGTTTATTATCGCCGCCGTAGCTACCACCGTCTTTCTGGGCGGATGGATGCCCTTCCAGCTAAAAGGCATGGATACGTTCAATCAGATAATGTGGTACATCCCTTCGTACGTCTGGTTTATCGGGAAAACAGCAATGCTTGTATTCATCAGCTTATGGGTGCGCTGGTCTTTCCCGCGTTTGCGTATCGACCTGCTGCTCAATCTGGAATGGAAATATCTTCTCCCTATCAACCTGGTAAATATCATCGCCATGGTGGTAACCGTACTGGCCGGATGGACTTTAACGGGCCTATTTCCTAATATATTCGGAATTACTCCATAGGTTAGAATATGATAATGGATAAATGATAATGGATAAATGATAATGGATAAATGATAATGGATAAATAACGATATGCAATCATTTACAAAATATATTTCCGGAATTTTCACGGCACTGAAATCGCTGTTGAAAGGAATGGGTGTCACCTGGAAAGAGTTCTGGACGAAGAAAGTGACCATGGAATACCCCGAAAACAGGCAAACATTGGTCATATCCGACCGCTGGCGTGCCGAGCTTATCATGCCGCACGACGAAAACAATGAACATGCCTGTACAGCCTGCGGCATTTGCATGATGAATTGCCCCAACGGCACTATCAGGGTCATATCCGTTTCAATTGAAACGGAAAAAGGAAAAAAGAAAAAAATCCTGGATAAGCATATCTGGGATTACGGAAGTTGTACCTACTGCAATCTCTGTGTCATCACCTGTCCATCCGACGCCATTGTATTCAACAACGACTTTGAAGGAGCGGTATTCGACAGGAATAAATTGGTTCACCAACTGAATAAACCGGGGTCGAAATTAAGAGATAAGAAAAAATAAACTTTTTCGTCAAGCGATATTACATAATACGAATAAATTCGTCTTCTGTTATCGCGAGAAAAAGTGCAATAAAATTTGAAAACGACTAAATTTATTGAATTATGGCGGAACAAATTATATTTTTCATTTTGGCAGTCGCAATAGCCTTGTTTTCAGTGCTGGCCGTCACAAGTAAACGGATCATCCGTTCGGCAATCTATCTGCTGTTCGTACTAGTGGCCACAGCCGGATTATTCCTGATGCTTCACTACCATTTTCTCTTTGCCGTACAGGTTACCGTGTACGCCGGAGGCATCATGGTACTGTTTATCATGGCTATCTTTCTTACCCACAGACCGGGCGAAATCGTTGACCGGCGAACGAACCGGAAAGTAAAATCATCGATGTTACTCTCCTTTGGCGGATTGATTGTATGTGGGTATATCATTGTACAGAATGTGACGCGTACTTATAGTTACGTGAAAGAGTACGAAATGAAAATGCAGGATATCGGGTATGCGATGCTGGGTACCGGAAAATACCAGTTCCTGCTTCCCTTTGAGGCAATCAGTTTGTTATTGCTTGCCTGTATCATCGGCGCCATCATGATCGCGAGAAAAGAGAAGAGTGTTGAATCTACCGATAATAAGGATTTAGATAAATAAGTATATGGGAGAATTCATAGTAAATACATCCGGGGCGGCTGTCCCCTTAGCGGCATACCTGATCGTAAGCCTGATTATGTTTTTCGCCGGGATCTACGGTTTTTTTACCCGGAAAAATCTGGTTATGATCCTTATCTCTATCGAATTGATCCTGAACTCCGTCGATATCAACTTCGCCGCGTTCAATCGTTACCTGTTCCCCGAACGGATGGAGGGTTTGTTTTATGCATTGTTCGTGATTGCCGTTTCGGCATGTGAAACCGCAGTCGCTATCGCTATCGTCATCAACGTATACCGGAAATTCGGCAACACAGAGGTCGATAATATACAACAAATGAAGAAATAACGGATATGGACTATACAATACTTATTCTGCTGCTACCCTTGTGTTCATTTCTGGCCATCGGTTTACCGGGCACGAAATTAAAGCCGCTTGTCGCCGGGATCGCAGGCACCGTAACCCTTGCGACGGTTGCACTGTTGTCATATTATACCGCCTACGCTTATTTTACTACCCAAAATATAAACGGCATTTGGCAGACTATCGTCCCCTGTAATTTCACATGGCTGCATGTCGGAGAGAAATTGCATATCGACCTGGGTATCCTGCTCGATCCTATTTCCGTCATGATGCTGGTGGTAATTTCCACCGTGTCGCTGATGGTGCATATTTACAGCATGGGATATATGAAAGGGGAAAAAGGATTCCAGCGTTATTATGCGTTCCTGTCATTGTTCACATTCTCTATGCTGGGTTTAGTCCTGGCCACCAATATCTTCCAGATGTATATTTTCTGGGAACTGGTGGGTGTTTCTTCTTACCTGCTTATCGGGTTCTATTATACTAAACCGGCGGCAGTGGCGGCATCTAAAAAAGCTTTTATCGTTACCCGCTTTGCCGATCTCTTTTTCCTTATCGGCATACTGGTGCTCTCTTACTTCACCCAGACATTCGATTTCGGCACTCTGATGACGGGCGGCGGCGCTATTCTCAACCGTTCTATGGGTTCTACTTTTATAGGTACCTCCGCCCTTACCTGGGCAATGGCGTTGATATTCACCGGGGCCGCCGGCAAATCGGCGATGTTCCCCCTTCACATCTGGCTGCCTGATGCCATGGAAGGAGCTACTCCCGTATCGGCGCTGATACATGCAGCTACGATGGTGGTGGCCGGTGTCTATCTGGTGGCACGGATGTTTCCCATTTATATCGGTTTCACTCCGGAAGTACTGCACGGGATTGCCTATGTGGGTGCCTTTACCGCCCTGTTTGCTGCGGTCATCGCTATTGTACAGACCGATATTAAACGGGTACTCGCTTTTTCCACCATCTCCCAGATAGGATTTATGATGGTCGCGCTCGGGGTATGCACAAGTAGGGAACTCGGGCAACATGCACACGGCGGGCTGGGATATATGGCTTCCCTGTTCCACCTGTTCACCCACGCCATGTTCAAATCGCTGTTGTTCCTTGGAGCCGGCTCTGTTATCCATGCCGTGCACAGTAACGAAATGAAAGATATGGGCGGTTTAAGGAAATATATGCCTGTCACCCATATCACCTTCCTGATAGCCTGCCTGGCGATAGCGGGGATTCCTCCTTTTTCCGGGTTTGTAAGCAAAGACGAGATCATGACCGCCGCCTATGGCTTTAGTACGGGGATGGGGATATGGATGACCCTCACGGCAGGATTGACGGCTTTTTACATGTTCCGCCTCTATTATCGCATTTTCTGGGGCAAAGAATACAAAGTACACGGGAATGTCACGCCGCATGAAAGTCCCCGGTCGATGACTTACCCGCTTATGTTCTTAGCCCTTCTCACCATTGCCGGAGGATTTATTCCTTTCGGGAAATTCGTAACCGCCGACCATACACAATATATCATTCATTTAGATACCACTGTGGCTGTTATCAGTATTTTAGTCGCATTGGCAGCAATCGGGGCGGCCACATTTCTCTACAGGAAAGAAAACCGACGTCCGGCACGGCTTGCAGACAAGACACGCGGCTTGTATAAAGCCGCCTGGAACAGGTTTTATATAGATGAAGTGTATCAGTTCATTACCAGGAAAATTATTTTTAACGGCATATCCCGCCCGTTTGCCTGGTTAGACCGCCATGTGATCGATGGAGCCATGAATGGCTTAGGATGGCTTACGACACGTACATCCGAAGCTGTCAGGGGTTTTCAGTCGGGAAGCGTGCAATGGTATGCCTGGGTATTCCTGTTAAGTACGCTACTGATTACGGTATTGGCGATTTTATAGAATAAAGAATAAAGAATAAAGAGTAAAGAGTAAAGAACAAAACAAATTGGCAAAACAATTATTACATTGGCATATTGACATATCAGTCTCATTGGCACATTAGTCTCATTGGCACATTAAAATAATAGATCATGAACTTTTTAACAATATTCATACTGATACCGGTACTTATGTTACTTTCCTTGTTTGCCGCAAGAAACCGCAAACAGGTGCTGAGTATAATGGTAACCGGTAGTGCGGCATTGGCAGCGGCATCCGTTTATCTGGCGATACGCTATATCACTGCCGGGAACGGTGGAGCCACCGGAACCATGCTCCTCACATCGTCCCACATGTGGTATAAGCCGCTGAATATAGGCTTTTCCCTGGGCGTGGACGGGGTGTCGGTGGCCATGCTGTGTCTCTCTTCGGTGATCGTACTCACCGGCACATTCATCTCATGGAAGATCCAACCGCTTACCAAAGAGTTTTTCCTGTGGTTCTGTCTGCTTTCGCTGGGAGTATTCGGCTTTTTCATAACGACCGACCTGTTCACCATGTTCATGTTCTATGAAATAGCGCTTATCCCCATGTACCTGTTGATCGGCATCTGGGGTAGCGGAAAAAAAGAGTACTCCGCCATGAAGCTCACGCTGATGCTGATGGGCGCTTCCGCGTTACTGCTCGTGGGAATCCTGGGAATTTATTTCAGCGCCGGGGCGGTAAGCATGAATATACCCGATATTGCCCATATCGATATTCCGTTGGATAAACAACTTTTCTTCTTCCTACTCACTTTTATAGGGTTTGGAGTGCTGGGCGCCCTCTTCCCGTTCCATACATGGTCGCCCGACGGCCATGCTTCGGCCCCTACCGCCGTCTCAATGCTTCATGCCGGCGTGCTGATGAAATTAGGGGGATACGGATGCTTCCGTGTATCTATCTGCCTGATGCCTGATGCTGCACACATACTGGCCCCTTTGTTCCTCGTACTCACCGCAACAGGGGTTTTCTACGGTGCTTTGGCGGCCATACACCAGCGGGATTTGAAATATATCAACGCTTACTCCTCCGTCAGTCACTGTAATCTGGTGCTTTTTGCCGTTTTAATGCTTACCCGGACAGCCATGACGGGCGCCGTACTGCAAATGCTTTCGCACGGGTTGATGACAGCTTTGTTCTTCGCCCTGATAGGGACGATTTACGAACGGACGCATACCCGCATGATCACCGAAATGGGCGGACTGATGCGGGTGATTCCCTTCCTTGGAGTAGCATTCGTAATCGCGGGGCTGGCATCGTTGGGGCTTCCCGGGCTCAGTGGATTTGTATCGGAGATGACCATTTTCATCGGTTCGTTCGAAAATGCCGATCTGTTCAGAAGGGTATTAACGGTAATTGCCCTATCGTCTATCGTTGTTACTGCGGTCTACATCCTGCGGATGGTCGGCAAGTTTCTCTACGGGCCTATGCAAAATCCGCACCATAACGAACTTACCGATGCCGTCTGGTATGAGAAACTGGCAGTAGTGATCCTGACCGCGGGAATCGCCTATATCGGTATGTTTCCCCTGGGACTGTCCGATATGTTGAATGAAAGTGTGGGATTGATAAAGTAAAAAACAGATACGAAGGAAATGGAGAATTTCAGTAATTTTTTATGTATGCGTAGCGAGGTGTCGCTAGTGGTAGTCATTATTTCCCTGTTAGCATATGATCTGATAGCGGGCAGGAAAGGAATGCAATACTTTCAACCGGTGACCCTCACCCTGTTCGCTATACATACGGTCCTACATTTACTGCCGCATGAAGCCGGTACGGCATTCGGTGGCATGTACACTTATATCCCCATGGCAGGGGTAGTCAAAACCATCCTCAATATCGCCACCCTGATCATATTCCTTCAGGCAGAGGCGTTCAACGGAGAGAAACTGAGCAATAAACGGGGTGAATATTACTTTCTTACACTGGTCACCCTGCTCGGATTTTATTTTATGATCTCGAGCGGTCATTTCCTTCTGTTCTATATAGGTCTGGAAATGGCTTCCATCCCCATTGGAACGCTTGCCGCCATGGAGAAGCAGAGTAAAAAATCAGCGGAAGCCGGTGCCAAATACATTCTTCTGGCTACTTTCTCGTCAGGGATTATGCTGTTCGGGATTTCATACCTTTACGGCACGACAGGTACGCTTTACTTTGCCGATATACCTGCTTTGATTGGTGCCAACACCCTTCAGATAATGGCATTCGTCTTCTTTATGGCAGGGATATTCTTTAAAATCTCACTCGTCCCGTTCCATATGTGGACACCCGATGTATACGAGGGCGCTCCCACAAACGTCACGTCCTACCTCTCGGTAGTATCGAAAGGAGCAGCCTTGTTTGCGTTGGCGCTGCTGTTGTACAAAGTATTCGGCAACCTCGTCGGGCAATGGCAGGGCATCCTGTATGGACTGGTCATTGTGAGTATCACCCTGGCCAACCTGTTCGCCATTCGCCAGAAAAACATAAAACGTTTTCTGGCATTCTCTTCCATCTCCCAGGCAGGATACATAGTATTGGGTATTGTCGGGGGAACGGCATTCGGCATGACCACACTCGTGTATTACATATTTGTATACCTGTTCTCCAATCTGGCGGCTTTCGGGGTGGTCACCGCTATCGAAAACCGCACCGGTAAAATAAATATCGGCGATTACAAGGGATTGTACAGCACCAATCCGATGTTGAGTTTCGTGATGATGTTGTCGATGTTTTCCCTGGGAGGTATTCCGCCGCTCGCGGGATTTTTCAGCAAATTCTTTATTTTTGCCGCAGCCATGGAACAAGGATTTTATGTCTTGGTGCTGATTGCGGTCATTAACACCATTGTCTCGCTCTATTACTACCTGCTGGTAGTAAAGGCAATGTTCATCGATCGGAATGAACATCCGATTCCGGCATTGCAAACGGATGTGTATAACAAAGCAAGCCTGATATTCTGTACGGCTGGCATTTTGCTGGCTGGCATTTTCAGCATCTTTATGGAAAAAATTGAGACCTTCGGCTTTGCCATGTTGCAATAAATTTGCTTCGTGAAAGCTTTCCGATAAAGAGAATCGTACAAACCAGGAGCTTCAGTCCAATATTTGTTATTAAACAGGAAAATCGTGTTAAAAAATACAAAACAAGGTAGAGGTTCTCCTTTTAAAAACAAATTGTTTCCTTAACTTTGGGGGAAATAATAATATGGCTATTTTAGTCGTTTTTATGAGTTAGAGTCAGGTAAAAACCATT
>NZ_CALNAT010000170.1 GCF_937873925.1 uncultured Proteiniphilum sp.
TAGAATTTATTTGTGTCATGTTATTTTATGTTTAAAACCGATTCGATTTTAAATATATTGTAAAATTAGATGAAAAATATCCCTTGCAGCCGTGAAAAATGACATGAAAACTGTGGAAAATGATATTTCATGTTAAAATAGTGTTATGGATAGTATGGGAGCTTCTTTTATTCATGCTATTATGTCGTTAATTTTCCGAATCAGGGAATCGGTATTTCCAACCCCACATTTGCCCGTGAGTTTTTCATACCATTATTTCACTTTTTTTATTTTGGTGTATGGAACTTGCTTTAACCATTTTCTTGTGTGAGAATGGTTCTCATGCTTGTTTCATACCATTTTGTGTTTGAATGGTTTTTATTTGATCTTCTTTTCATTCGTTTCGGGATTCTGGCGGCAATCCCAGATAGGATACGACAAAGTTGATGATGTTCTCATATTCGCTTCAAATTCAGCCATGAACTTATCTGTATAAGCCGGAAGAGCTTTTGTTGCATCAATAACTTTACCGAATCCGCTTCCCCGATGTTCCATGAACTTCATACGTTGGAAAAGGTCGGCAATAATCGACTTTTAAGTTCTAACTAAATTCAACAAAAGCGCGCGATATCTGTTAGAATTATATCCATACAAGTGATACAACCAGTGACAACCTAAAAAACAAATGTGGATGAATGAAAACAAAGCTGACTACAGTTTTTTATATACAAAACAAGAAATGAAGGATTTAAATAAATATTCAAAAACAATCACACAAGACCCTACACAACCGGCAGCACAAGCCCAATTCTATGCATTGGGTTTAGCCGAAGAAGATTTAAGAAAAGCCCAGGTAGGCATTGTAAGTATGGGCTTCGACGGAAATCCCTGTAATATGCATCTCAACCATTTGGCCGCTGAAATAAAGAAAGGGGTGTGGGAAAATGATCTGGCAGGACTGATATTTCACACAATTGGGGTGAGTGATGGAATGAGCAATGGAACGGACGGTATGCGTTATTCGTTGGTAAGCCGGGAAGTGATAGCCGACTCGATAGAAACGGTTTGCGGAGCACAGTACTACGACGCTCTTATTGCTGTTCCGGGGTGTGACAAGAATATGCCGGGTTCATTAATAGCCATGGGGCGGTTGAACAGGCCTGCCCTTATGGTGTATGGAGGCACCATTGCTCCGGGACATTACAAAGGAGAGGATTTGAATATTGTATCGGCTTTTGAAGCATTGGGTGAAAAAATTGCCGGTAAACTCAATGAACACGATTTTAAAGAAATAGTAAGACGAAGTTGTCCCGGCCCGGGAGCTTGCGGTGGTATGTACACGGCAAACACCATGGCATCCGCCATAGAAGCGATGGGGATGAGTTTGCCGTACAGCAGCAGTAATCCGGCTGTAAGTGAAGAGAAGAAAAAAGAATGCCTGGAAGCAGGAAAGTATATCCGTTTACTATTGGAGAAAGACCTTAAACCGCGCGACATTATGACCCGAAAGGCATTTGAAAACGCGATTACGATTGTTATCCTCTTGGGTGGAAGCACCAATGCCGTTCTGCATCTTTTAGCTATGGCGCGAAGCGTAGGTGTTCCGCTGTCGCTGGATGATTTTCAGGCTTTCAGTGATAAAATACCCGTACTTGCCGATTTTAAGCCCAGTGGCAGGTACTTGATGGAAGATTTGCATAAAAAAGGTGGTATCCCGGCCGTGATGAAATATTTATTGCAAAAAGGATTGCTGCATGGCGACTGCCTGACTGTAACCGGTGAGACAATTGCAGAAAATCTGGCAGGAGTTCCCGACTTGGATTTTGAAACGCAGGATATAATAGCTCCACTCGAAAAACCACTTAAACCCACCGGGCATCTACAGATTTTATATGGCAATCTTGCCGAGAAGGGGAGTGTTGCCAAGATCAGCGGCAAGGAAGGTGAAAGATTTGAAGGCCCGGCACGGGTATTCGACGGAGAAAAAGATCTTATCGCGGGGATTGCCAACGGACGCGTAAAGGCGGGCGATGTTGTAGTCATCCAGAACGAAGGGCCGAAAGGCGCCCCCGGTATGCCTGAAATGCTGAAACCGACCTCAGCCATTATTGGTGCCGGTTTAGGCAAAACCGTTGCTTTAATCACCGACGGGCGTTTTAGCGGCGGCACCCACGGATTTGTTGTGGGTCACATTACACCTGAATCTTTCGAAGGAGGATTAATCGGTTTGGTTCACGACGATGATATTATCGAGATCGATACAGTAGAAAACGCCATCAATGTAAAAATCTCCGATGAAGAAATTGACAAACGCCGCGCAGCATGGAAGCAACCTGCTTTAAAAGTGACTAACGGCACGCTGTACAAGTATGCTAAACTGGTAAAAGATGCATCGCACGGTTGTGTAACGGACGAGTAGAAGTTCTTTTTAATTTCATATTCTCCGGCTATAGGTATATTTTTTCCGGTTAATAAAGTATTCCCTGCTATCACAGACGTGATGATGTTCTCATACTCGTTTCTGTTTATGCGGGCATTATAATGTCGTCATTGAACCCAATCTGTGCTTTTCTACCAACTTGTCCAACGCAACGGAGGTTTGTGCAGCCCTTTCGATTTCATACGAAGAACAGGAATCGTCGATAACAAAAGTTCTTTTAAATTCCCTGATTTTCTATCTGAATGGGCATCGATAGAGATTTTACTTTGTCTCATAAACATAATTAAATCGTCCTTCCGGAGCTACATCGCCATTGAGATACCAATCCATCGGGTCCTCCATTTGCATATTGTCAGACCATTTAAACTCGAAATTAAGTTTTCCCTGATGATCGGAAAGTATCTCCAGGGGAAAACTATACATTAGCCTGTTCCCTTCTGTTTTGACCATAGCATTGCTGATCGTTTTCCACCGGCCATCGGTATAGCGTTGCAAATTCTTCCCTTCGTTGATTCGAAAGTCATATCCCATCTATCCGGTAGTGCGATCTCTGTCACTGTTGATATAGAGTCTCATCCACTGTTCGTTACTGCCATTGATAATTGGGTTCATATGTTTATGTAATTATGCTGGTAACTAGCTAGTTAATTGACACTGCCAAATACATTTCTTACGGCTTCCAGATAACCGTATTCCCAGACGGTGTCAGGTTCCAGATAACTCCCCTCGGACCATTCGTTCCATGCATTGATGGTGATCATTTTCGGCTTAATATCATTCTGGTTGACATAATTTTTGGCTTTTATCAGGTATTTCTCAAATTTTTGAGGTGTCGAATTATTGATATATCCTGCTTTGAAAGGGAATCGGGGATTGGCGTCCCAACTTACCGTAACGTTAGGGAAGTAGGTCATGGAAAACTGATCTTTAAAACGATCCCACATACCGGTGGAAGCATCTCCCCATACCTCATAGTCGCCATCAGGGTTCTGAAGGTGTGCCCAACAGTAGTTAGTCAGACTTTTAAAACCGAAATAGCTCAATACATCATCCTGACTTCTGATCGGATCACCGGGGACCCCTTCAATGGTCGAGGGTAGCGCTTCCCACAAAATACTCTGTAAATGGAGTCCGGGAAAACCGGCTGCCACAGTTTTCTGCCTGAAATAATCGAGCGCCTCTCTTGTCTTTTCCGGTCCTCCCAGTCCATTTATCAGCGTATTCAACTCATAGATACAGAAAACCGGTTCCCCATCAATTTTTAAATAGGAGGGTTCTTTGAAATAGTTTGCAATCACCCGGTCCACTATGATGTCAAACTGTTCTCTGTCTACCTCTCCGTCCCAGTAAACAGAGTCTACACGGGGATTATTTACGTCCCAGTATGTTGTGGCATCATGATTGGCCCACATAAGATAGAAGTTCATCCTGTTGTTGTTTGCTTTAAGAAACCCTTCGTTGATACAACTTTCCAGAAAAGGTGCTTTTTCGAACCAATACCAGTCGAAAATAAATGTATTCACACCATATTCGAGCGCTGTGGATATTTTCAAATCCATATCTTTAGGATTTGCTTCATCGGGATATCCCCAGAGGGGAACTTTTGGTTGCTGATGTCCCTTCTCCTTGGGTACAGCATTGTAAATAATTTCCCATTCTCCTTGCTTTTCAGGAAAGAGAAACTCCACACGGGGTTCGTAATGGTATGCAGGCCAGTAAAAAGCCGCCACGGTGTATTCCGATTCCGGGGGACCATTCTCTTTAGACGTGTTTTTGCACGTTGGTAATCCAAAGATTACGCAAAATATTATTGTTCCGATAAAGAATGATTTTCTGAAGTTCATATATTGTAGTATTAAGTAAGTTATTCAAGGGACTATATTCAACTTTAATTTTCATGATTACTTATTGATTATTCCAGATCAGTTTGAGCCAGTTTTGACAATTTTGTAATATTTAGTCGTATGAGGTAAAGAGAAACAATTCATTAAATTTACCAAAAATAATGGTTGTATTTTTATTAAAACTACAAAAAATGATATATAGACTGTAATTTTTGTTTATTTCAAGGTGGGGCTACATCCTTTCTCCACCATTCATTACAGAGATAATCGGGTAGCTTTCTTGGTTGTCGTTAGATCACAACCAGCTTCTTCCAAGAATTATGCGGAGAAAATTCATTTAGAAATTATTCCCCCTGCTTTGATATTCCTTAGGTGTTGTTCCAAAATGTTTTTTGAACGATTTTGAAAAATACGAATATGAACGGAACCCTGTTTGCTCTGCCACTTCAATGAGTGAAGCCATATCGTTTAATATTTTTTCTGCTGCAGATTTTAATCGATAATTTTTCAAAAAATCATTCGGCGAAATATCCGTGAGTCCTTTTATTTTTCGATAAAAAACAGTTCGGCTAAATCCGAGTTCCCGTGCTATGTAGTCTATATTTAAATCGGGATCGGACAATTTATTTTCCAGCAAATGAGTTAACCTGTCCATAAACATCTGGTCATGCTTGTTTAAAGTTACCGGTAGAGGATCCCGGACTGTTTTTTGAGGTGTGGAAAAAAACTGTCGTAATATTTCTTTATTCTTTAATAGATTGTGGATAGTCAATAAAAGATAATCGGAATTAAATGGCTTGCAGATATACGCGTTCGCACCCTGCTCAAGCCCTTCTAACTGCTCGGGCATGGATGTTTTAGCGGTGAGTAATACAATGGGAATATGGCAGTATTCCGGGCTTTTTTTAACATGTGAACATAATTCATAACCCGAAAGCCCGGGCATGAGCACATCACTTAACAATAAATCAGGAGATTCACTTTGTACAAGCTCCCAGCCTTGGTCGCCGTCCGTAGCCTCTAATATGTGATACTTTTCGGAGAGCAAGTTCGATATAAAATCCATTAATTCTATATTATCTTCGACAATTAAAATGGAATAACGCTGCTTTTGATTTGTTCCGCTTCTTTCACTTTTTAGAATCGATGGTACTTTGGGCGTATTTACGGTGAAAGCATCCTTTTGTATTTCTACCTTCTCTTTTTCCGAATAAACATCTTTTGCAGGGATAATGAATGAAAACTCCATTCCTTTTTCTGGTTTGAGCCGGGCACATATTTTCCCCTTATGGCTCTCAACAAGCGTTTTGGTATAGTGCAGCCCAATGCCGCTTCCACTATAATCATGATTGAGCCCCGAAGAGCCATTAATCTGACGATATCGGATGAATAGCTCTTGGAGTTTATTTTCGGGAATTCCAGGCCCTGTATCGGAAACCGTAACCTCCATAAACAAGCTGCAATTGGTCTCCATGGTTTCACCATACTTTTGGATGATTTCATCTCTTTCCAGCATGCAGGTGAAGATCTCTATTGTTCCGTTCCCGGGGGTGTGCTTTATGGCATTGGAAAGTAAATTGTACAGTATTTTCTCAATTTTATCGGTGTCGATCCATATAGCCTTGCTGGAAATATGCGGATCGAATAATAGTTTTACCCCTTTTCTTTCCGCTAAATAAAGGAATGATTCGTAAATATTTTGAAGCTCCCGAATAATGTCTGCCTGTTGAACATTCAATAATAAAACCCCATTTTCAATTTTTATAAAATCCAGTAATTGATTTATCAACTGCAACATTCGTTGCACATTGCGATAAACAGTATCCAATAATTTTAAATTCTGATCTTCTAATTTCGCCGTTGTATAAAGTTTTTCCAAAGGAGCGGAGATGAGTGTCAAGGGGGTGCGGAACTCATGAGAGATATTGGTAAAAAAGTTGATTTTCATTTTTGAAACTTCCTTTTCCCGCATTCGTTCATTATGCTCCATTTCAATTAATTGTCTGTTTATTTTTGTGTTGAACCAGAACCGTAATACCACGACAATCATTGCCAAGAGCAAAACAGAATAACACAACCATGCTTGCCATGAGAACCATGGAGCTGGTCTCACAGTAATTTGCAAGCTCGCCGGGTAAACGCTTTCGATGCCATCGCCATTGATCGCGCTGACATAAAATATGTATTTTCCAGGGGGAATATTAGAATAAGTGGCTCTGCGAAAACCACCCACCTCATTCCATTGCTTGTCGAAACCCTCTAGCATGTATTTATAGGTAAGTTTAGCGGGAGCTGAAAAGTCTATTCCCGCATAATCTAATGAAATGGTCGTTTGCTTATGATTGAGGACAATCTCTGTAGTATGTGCGACGTTTTTGCTTAAGACCGATCCCTTCAATGCCGGTTGAACGCTTCGGTTAAATATTTTCAGGTCCTCGATATTGATCAAGGGTGGGTTATGATTGGGGACAATGGAGGACGGCTTGAAAAAAGTAAGCCCATGGTTACCGGCGAAAAATATTCGCCCGTCGGAACTCCTACATCCCGCCTTTTCATGGTATTGATCGCCCAAAGTACCGTCATTCTTAAAAAAATTAGAAATAATGATATCATCCTCCGTGATCTTAAGTCGTGATATCCCATGGGATGTGCTTATCCAAATATCCCGGTTTAAGTCTTCCTGAAAACAGAGTACATTATTGCTCGGTAATCCGTTCTCTTTAGAGAAACTTTTATACGCGCCATTGAGATACCAAACGGCTCCGTTTCCGTAGCTTCCCATCCAAATACGATATTGCGAGTCTTCAAACAAGGTCACGCTGGTACTTGTTACTAGGTTGATTTCATCCGGAAAATCAAGCAATTGAGGAACCGGATCCTCATTCCGGATCTTGAAAATCCCTTCCCCAAACGCGGTAAACAGTATATCGCCCGAATTCAGAATACAAATATCAGGAATATTGGATGAACATATCTTATCAATCTTTACTTGCTCATCCGTAATAGTCGTTTTGAATAATCCCTCCCAAGTGCCCAGCCATATATTTTTCCCTTGATCTTCTTTTACAACTCTTACATTTTCTATGTTCAGACGCTTGATAATGTTAATGTGCCCTTTTTGCGTTGCACGGGCTATTATTAATTGCGTTTCAAAAGCGATCCAGATCCGTTGTTCGGAGTCAATAAAAATCACCTCAAGAAATTCATTTTTATCCGGGAATAAATTCTGATTTTCAAATGTGATAAACCCTTCAGAGGGGTTGTACTTGTATAGTCCATCATAACGGGTCGCTATCCAAAAATGATTACTTTCATCCTCAATTACACGTGTAACAAACTTTCCCTTGAATTGATTACTTAATACATGATCAACGTTAAAACAATCCGACTGCTTGTTGCCTATTACAAACCCCTTATCGTATGTTCCTATCCATGCATTCCCCTGTTTATCAATGTAACAGGTGTGCAGTTGCGCGGAATAAAAGGGGTTAAAACGCGCGGGCATATTATGCTGCAATTTCTGAGATAAGAGATCATAGTAAAAGAAACCTTCTGTTGCAGTGCCGATTAACAGTTTTAGAGGCTCCACCTCCTTGATGAAGTTGATTTGTGTTCTGTTTAATTTCGTGTTTTCAGGTATTGTCGAAATTTCCGGATTTCTAAAAGTATGGGATGCCGGATCGAAAAGAACAATTCCCGCGTTTGTTCCTAACCACCATATACCTTGGGGATCGGAGTATATACAAGTTACGCTTCTATTTCCGGGCAAGGTATAATATTCCCAAGACATGTTATCCTTTTGAACAGCTAATCCTTGCCTTTCGTTTAATCCCATCCATAAACGATGGGTGTCGTCTTCCCAGAACAGATTCACGAACTGTGGTTCCCATGGGAAAGAGACTGTTTGTTTCTCGCTGTCAATCATACCCGGACCTAACGGCGTTGCCGCCCAGATTTGTCTGGTGTGGTCTTCAAAAAAGGAATACACGGGAGTAATGGTACCCGCGTAATGATTGAACTTGTTTGTCTCCAAATCGAAAGAACTTACGCCGTTAGCGGTACCTACCCAGAAATTCTGTGACGAGTCTATCAGCAGGGAAAATACAAAATCGTTCCCGAGAGACGTGTTGTCGGATGGGATATGTGAAAAATGCTGATATTCATATCCATTGTACCTGTTCAATCCGCCTAATGTGGCTATCCACATATATCCTAATGAGTCCTGAGCAAAAGCATTTACATCAAGGAACGATATGTCGGGCGAAAGGTTTGAATTCTGCATTGTTTGAACCGGATGCCCCTGAACCGACACACTGAAGATGTTCATGACGGATGAATAGAAAATTGTTGTTGCAATAAAAAGTATTTTTTTAAAACACATATTTCACCGATCAATTTAGTTCTCTTCATACGGTCAATGAAGTTTTCAAACGTTAAGGTACAAACTATTTTTTTCATGTAAGAATAGTTTGTACAATAAAAAAACAAGAATGACAAGAGTTGGTGAAAATAAACCAGTATGTACAAAAAAACGAACAGTTATTACAACGGTTGCTCTCCGGATAGAGGCTATATTTGCGGTGAAAGTTATTTAATTTTAAAAAATTATCAAGATTAATTGGATGAAAACAAAAAAATGTTGTTTTATCTTGTCTTTATTATTACTTACACTCCATCTCTCTGATTTAAACGGCAAGGAAAAGTTTCAGAATCTAAAAGTCACTGATCTAAAGTCGGAATATGAAACGAGTCCCTTAGGAATAGACCAGACTCCACAATTCAGTTGGCGTTTGGAATCCGGTCGACGGGGAGTTCTGCAGACGGCATACAGGATCCTTATATCTTCGTCTTTAGAGAACCTTCACTCTGATAACGGCGACATTTGGGATAGCGGGAAAGTAAATTCATCGGCGTCAGGCGGAATCTGCTATAACGGAGACGATTTAACCAGCAGACAACGTTACTATTGGAAAGTAAAAGTATGGCAGAATACAAATGCCGTGTCTGAATGGTCCGAGCCTTCCTCCTTTGAGATGGGTTTGTTGGATCAGGATGACTGGAAATCAAATTGGATCGGTTATGCTCCCGGTATGCCCGGCAGGGTTTTATACTTTAAAGGCACTTTTGTTCCGCCGAAACCAATCAAACAAGCCAGAGCATATATAGCTGGCCTGGGGTACTATGAATTGTTCATAAACCGTGAAAAGGTGGGTAACCACGTCCTTGATCCGGCTCAAAGCAATTATAGCAAAAGAGTATATTATGTGACTTACGATATCACCGATCATTTACTGCCCGAACCCAATAGTATTGTTATTCCCGTAGCACCCGGATGGTTGGGAACGGCAAGATTACGAATCCAAGTTGAAATAAACTATCAGGACAACACGACCGAGATACTTACGTCGGATAGGTTTCGCTCCGTAACCACTGGGCCCGTGATGTATTCAAGCATATTCGACGGCGAGCAGTACGATGCCCGGCTGGACATCCCGCAACTACACGAACCAGGGATTCCCCCGGGACTTATGAATGAACAATGGGCCTGGGCACATAATACCGATGATCCAGTGGGGGAGATGGTTGCACAAAAAATCGATCCCATAAAAATAGTGGACCAGATAACTCCTGTATTATTAAAGGAACCTTCGCCCGGAGTATATGTGTTTGATGCCGGCCGGAATCTTGCGGGATGGGCTTCAATTAAAGTGAAAGGACAAGCCGGCACCAAAATTACCCTCCGGTTCGCGGAAACATTGTATGAAAATGGCTTTGTTAACCAGGAGAATCTTAGGAATGCCAAAGCCGAAGACAGCTATATCCTTAGCGGAACAGGCGAAGAAACATGGGAGCCGTCTTTTACATACCACGGATTCAGATACATACAGGTGGAAGGGTTCCCCTATCCACCTCAGCCCGACGATATAATCGTCAAAGTGGTTCGTTCGGATGTAAAAAGAACAGGAACATTTCACTGTAGCAATCCCCTCCTGAATGATATCCATCGGATGGTAGTGAATACAGAAGCCAGTAACCTGCATAGCGTACCGACCGATTGCCCCCAGAGGGATGAACGTATGGGATGGCTCAATGACCTTACTGTTAGGATAGAACAGGCGATCTATAATTTCGATTTCTCGCGTTTCTATCCCAAGTTCATGGATGATATTCAGGACACCCAAGATAAAGAAGGAACTATTACGTGCGTTGCCCCGTTCTTATTTGGAGCCAGACCTGCTGACCCTGTATCCGCCAGTTACTTACTGTTGGCTCAGAAATGCTATGAGTTTTACGGGAATAAACGCATCCTTTCTGATCATTTTGAAGGAATGAAAGCTTGGGTTGATTATTTGTACTCGAGAACAAGAGATGGCATTGTTGACTACAGTTACTATGGTGATTGGTGCCCCCCGCGCGATTTCCTCATGGATCCAAATGGCTCGGGTGTTTCAAGAGATACTCCTGGGAAATTAATATCCACAGGCTATTTGTATTATTGTGCCCGTCTGTTGTCTGATATGGCGGAAGTAATAGATCGAAAAAATGATGCCATCAATTATGAACGATTATCCGGGGAGATATCCCTGGCATTTAATCGCGAATACTGGAATGAAGAAATAGGAGGATATGCATCTAACAATCAGGCAAGTAACTCCTTTGCCCTCTATATGGGTTTGGTGGATGAAAATAAAGCTCCTCGCGTTTTATCCAATTTGGTCAACGATGTAAAGAAGCATGACTATCACCTTACCACGGGAAACCTTTGCACTAAATATCTATTGGAAGTTTTAACGGAAAACGGATACGCGGAAGTCGCCTACAAAATAGCCACACAGACCACCTATCCAAGTTGGGGATTTATGTTGGCAAATGGAGCCACTACACTATGGGAGCGCTGGGAGTATCTCACAGGTGATGCCATGAACTCCCACAACCATCCAATGATGGGATCCGTTGGTTCATGGTTTTATAAATATATTTTAGGAATTGTTCCCGACTTTACTTACCCCGGCTTTGAACAATTCACCATCAAGCCATATATCATGAATGACTTAACATTTGTAGAAGGGGAGTTGGATACCGTTAAAGGCGCAATCAAAGTTTCGTATCGAAAACAAGGTGATCGCTTTGTCATGGACGCTACCATACCTGCCAATACGACTGCTTTGATGCATATTCCATCGCGGAACGCGAAGAGCGTTACTGAAAATGGGAAGAGTATATCTTCAATAAATGAAATTTCATTTTTGAAAGAAGAAAACGGGTATGTTATTCTAAAAGTTGGCTCGGGAAATTATCAATTTAAAAGCAGGATTTAATGAGAAAACTCGGTACATTTATTACTTGTTTGCTAATATTATTGAACTGCAATTACATGGGGTGTGCCCAGCCACGGCCGATATTACCTGTAGAGCATAGTGAGGAGGAAAACGAGAGCAATAAGGATAACGATGAGAAGGAAACTGTTGAAAGCACCCCAACCAGTAAGTACAACAGTTTCAATCTTGTTGGAATTGATCACTTCGGACGTAGTTTTGATGTAATTTCAGAGTTTAAAAAAGACAAGCAAGTCGGCATATTTTATTGGCCATGGATCGGACAGCCCTACGCGACGGGAATATATGATGCAACCAGGATTTTGGCACTGCCAAACGGTTTAAAACTTCTGACTGATTTTAATTATCATGATCCGGATATCAGCCCAAATGGACAAGCGCATTATTGGGGTGAACCTTTATGGGGATACTACAATTCGGAAGATGAGTGGGTAATTCGAAAACAGATGCAGATGTTGACCATGGCTGGTATTGATTTCATATTTTTTGACACTACCAACGCGGTCATCTATGCCAATGTGTTTTTGAAAGTATGCGCGGTTATAGACGAAATGCTAAAAGAGGGATGGGACGCGCCTAAAGTTGTGTTTTATACCCACTCGCTTTCATTCCAAACGGTTAGATCGCTGTACAAAGAACTGTATCAACCCAATCGGTTTCCCGACACATGGTATAGAGTCAACGGTAAACCATTGATTATCGCTTATACCAATCCGGAAGATGATTTAAGAGAGGCAGAATCTCGAAATGACACCAGTTATCAACCGGGAACCCTATCTGCTGAAATTCTGAATTTTTTCCATTTTATGAAGCCTCAATGGCCTTTTGATCCGGTTTACCCGGACGGATTTCCATGGGTAGAGTGGACGTTTCCGCAGCCTTTACATACACGGTCGGGAGTTATGAACGTAACCGTGGCGAGTCACCCCATGGTGCCGATGTCTTTTTCTTTAAGCCGGTCAAACTGGGTTAATTGGGGGCGTGGATGGGATCCATCAACACGGCAAAATATTTCCCTGGATGTAGATAAAGGAACATTTTTCCAATCACAATGGGATCATGCGATTGCCATTGATCCCCCTGTGATTTCTGTGGGTGGATGGAATGAATGGATCGCGTACAAACAACCCTATGATGGGGAATATATGTTATGTGATGCGGTAGATAAGGAGTATTCGCGAGATATTGAACCCATGACTGGTGGTTATCAAGACGCGTTCTATTTGCAGCTAATAGCAAATATTCGTCGTTACAAGGGTGTGAAGGATAAGCAACCCGCGCCAAATACACCTAAAAAAATTGATATATACGCCAGCTTATCACAGTGGAACAACGTGAAATATATTGCACGGAATACAGATCATAAGTTTATCGCGAGAGATGCTTTTGGCGGATCGAATTCGGTACGTTATACCCAAGCAGAACCAGTCAATAAGTTAATTGAAATCAGAGTTGTCCATGATCACGACCATATATACTTATACTTGAAAGGGAAAGACAATTTCAATGATTACAACGGAAATGATAATTGGATGAATATTTTCATAAGCACAGGTGACCCCTCATTAAAAGGTTGGGAAGGCTATGAATATGTTATAGGAAGAAACATCGAGGATAATGAAGTTTCTATAGAAAAATTGGAAAGTGGGTTTAAAACATCACCTGTCGCGAAGGGGGAGTTTACGAAAACCAATGATGCAATTCAACTATCTATTCCCCGTTCTGCTATCGGATTGGACAACAGCCTTGAGTTTTATTTCAAAGTAGCCATGGGAGTAACCAATTACACGGACATAATGGATTACTATAAGTCGGGGAGCGTAATGCCAATGGGGAGATTGAGCTATATGTATCACATAGATCGTTAATCAGTTTTAATGAGAGACTAGAGTAGTATTTTAATATTTATATTTTTATGATCATGAAAACAAAGATGTGTATGTTATGGGCTGTGTTAGCGTTGTTGTGTACTTTCACCCTCTCCGCTAAACAAAATCAGCAATTTACTGTCTCGGGTGTTGTTGTAGACAATCAGAACGAACCCTTACCCGGCGTAACTATTCAGGTAGAAGAATCAAGTCAAGGTACTGTTACAGATATCGATGGTAAATATAGTATCGTCGTGCCCGGTGATAATGCTATCTTGATTTTTTCTTTTATTGGTTATCAGCCCCAGGAAGTAACCGTTGGAAATCGTCGTGTCATTGATGTTGTTATGCAAGAGGCAGTCACTGAATTAGAGGAAATGGTTGTTATTGGCTATGGACAGCAGAAAAAAGAGAGTGTGGTTGCAGCATTATCGACTATATCTGCAGTTGGATTAAGGCAAACACCCGCGTCAAACCTCGGTATTGCATTGGCGGGTCGATTACCGGGCCTGACTGTATTGCAACGTTCCGGGGTTCCGGGAGGTGAAGCAATGGATTTTTATATCAGGGGAAGAAGCACCGTCAACGGACAGGAACCTTTGACATTGGTGGATGGAGTAGAAAGAGATTTTCAGGCACTCGATCCCCGGGAAGTAGAGACAATTACGGTGTTGAAAGACGCCTCTGCAACGGCGGTATATGGTGTACGAGGTGCAAATGGAGTCATTATTGTTACCACTCGTCGGGGTAAAGCAGGAAAACCCGTAATTGATGTCACGACCGAACAATCGTGGCAAACACCTACCCGCCTTCCCGAAATGGTTTCTTCCTATGACTATGCATTATTGAGAAATCAGGTGGAAGTTCAAAATAATCGACCACCTATCTATGACAATTATAGCTTAGAACGTTACCGGTTAGGGGATAATCCCGCGTTATATCCTGTACGGGACTTCGTGGGAGAATTCATTAGGGATTATTCACCCATGCAACGGGTAAACGTGAATGTAAGTGGTGGAACAGAAAAAATGCGTTACTTTACAACCGTGGGGTATCTGTTTCAAGAAGGAATCTTCAAAACCGAAAAATTCCCCGACTATGATTATGATCCTAAATCAAAAGCCAATAGGGTAAACTTCAGGTCAAATTTTGATATTGACTTAACCGAAGGACTAAAAATGTTCCTTAACGTCAGTGGGTATATGCAGAAAAAAAATGATCCGGTGGTCGTTCCAAATAATGCCGGGTACTTGAATGACGTGAATGCATACTCAGTTGTTATCGGTTCTCTGTTGCAAACACCGAGCAATTATCACAATGACGTTACCCCTGATGGAGAAGTGTTGACAAATTCCCTAAAAGGAGGAAATATCAATAATGTACCCTACGGTATGTTGAATAGAACGGGATTCCGAAATACACAAACCAATCAGGTAACTGCCACGTTGGGAGTAGAACAGAGTTTAGACTTTATCACTCAAGGTTTATCGGCCAGGGTAGTGGCTTCTTACGATGCATTTTCCAGTAATCAGCAAGTAAGGCAGCGGACTTTCCAACTTTACGAGGCTGTAAAAGATCCCGCGGCCCCCGATTCAGTTTCCTATCAGCCCACGGGAACAAACCCGAACAGCACTTTAACGGATGCTCAATACCAGACTTTTAACAACCTGTTTAACATAGACGCGTCGTTAAATTATGCACGGGCATTTGACAAACATGATGTTACAGGAATGATACTGTTAAACCGTTACCAACGGGTAGTTAATATCGAGTTGCCCTATAATTACATTGGACTGGTAGGTCGAGCCACGTATAGCTATGACAGACGTTACCTGGGTGAAGTGAATTTTGGATACAATGGATCGGAACAATTCGCTCCAGGACATAAGATGGGCTTTTTTCCCTCCTTTTCAGTGGGGTGGGTATTGTCTGAAGAGCATTTTATGAGAGATACCAATCATTGGCTTTCTTTTGCCAAACTCCGTGCTTCATACGGCCAAGTAGGGAACGACAATATGCGAGGAGCACGATTTGCCTTTCTTACCTTGTGGAGCGGAAGTCATGAATCGCAAATTGGCAATCATGAACTCGTGTGGGAAAAAGCCAACAAATACAACGTGGGGATTGAAACCAGATTTTTTAATGACTTTAGTCTTGAAGCCGACATATTTTATGAAAAACGCAATAATATTCTAATTCCGGCTACCGGATTAATTCCTACCGGATTATTCGGAACGGGTGGAGTACACGTTTCGGGAATTATCCCTCAAATTAATGCCGGCGTGATAGAAAATAAGGGATTTGAATTGACAGCTACCTATCAAAAATCCTTTACTCAGGAAACTCGCTTGGATATTAGAGCCAATGGTGCCTTTAACAGGAACAAAATCATTTATTTAAGTGAAGTCCTGCTGCCAGAGGATTACGCCTATCGTCTGCGAAGTACCGGATATCGACTTGGTCAAAATTTCGGGTATGAAACCGCCGGTTTTTTTAATACTGAACAGGATATATTAGACTGGTATGACCAATCGGGCGTGGGTGCCGCTCCTAAATTGGGTGATTTAAAATATAAAGACCAAAATGGCGATGGCATAATCGATGAAAAAGATATGGTCCCGATTGGGGATCCCGAGGTACCGGAATGGACGTTTGGCGCCGGACTCAACTTTCAGCACAAAAACTTCGATTTCAGCATGATGTGGCAAGGTGCTGCTGCAAGAAGTTATTTTCTGACAGGTCAAAAAATATGGGAAACGAATAACTTCAACGAATGGCATAAAGAGGCATGGAGCCAAGAACGGTACGACAGCGGACAAAAAATCACTTATCCCCGTTTAGAACCCGGCAGCAATGCCAGTAAATTGCAAGCTGATTTTTGGCAAGTAAATGGAAGCTATATCCGATTGAAAAACGTAGAACTAGGCTATTCATTTCCGTCCGGGATAGCTAAAATAATCGGGGCTTCGTCTATTCGCCTATATGTGAATGGCTTAAACCTGCTTACTTTTGATTACTACCCAGTGAAGTATCAAGACCCGGAGCAGAATAACGAGCTCTTGTATCCTGTATTCAAAACCTATAATATGGGATTAAATATTTCATTTTAGTTAACATTCATCTTATAATATATGGAAGCAATGAAAAAAATATTTTTTTTATTTATTATAATCGGGCTTACATCCCAATATGGATGCGAAAGCGTACTCGATAAAACTCCCGACGGGCAGATTACAATTGAGGAGATACTAAGCAATTATGAGCGTAGCAAAGGTCTTATCGATGAAACATACGGAGAAATTTATCTTTCCAGAGACCAAATTTCTTTTGTGCATAACCCAATAGAGGCGTTAACGGACAATGCTTTTTGGGCTGCAACTTATAATGCTTATGAATGGCATAATGGATCATTGTCCTTGAGCAATCCTGTTATTAACTGGGCATGGCATACCAACCCAGAACAGTTATGGCCTGATTTTTGGAGAGGTGTTCGCTTTGCGAATAATGCCATCAAGTATTTACCGCAATCAACTGCTATTACCGAACAGGAACGGAGCACCTGGATAGCGGAAGCACGCGTACTTCGCTGCTGGTTTTATATGAATCTATTGGAATTTTATGGGTCACTACCTTGGATTGAGGAGCCATTTGAAGCAACGTATAGAGATTGGAATGAACTCAAGCGGCCCACCTATGATGAAATAGCCAGCAAGATATCCGAGGAGTTGATGGATGTGATTGAATCCGGAATCCTTCCAAACAGGCAAACAGCAAGTGAGGCAAGGCGTGTTGATAAGGGTATTGCGTACGCTATTCGGGCCCGCGTCTTACTCAATAATGCCAGTATCCTCAACAATCCTGAAAAAGATCGCGATAAATGGCAGCGTGCTGCCGATGCAGCCCAAGATGTGATAAACATGTCTGACTATAGCCTTGTACCAATGAATGAATATAAAGAGTTATTTGTAGGTGCATTTACAACACCCGTTTCAGAGATCATCTGGCGGTCCTGGTCCGATAATTCACATATTAATAACACGAATGGAGTGGATGTGGGTACTTATCCTTATGCATCTATCTCGCATATATGGAATTGTGGGGAATCTCCCACGCAAGAATTGGTCGATTGCTTTGAAATGACGAATGGGGCTTTTCCTGTTACTTATGATGATGCCACCCGAACCAAAATTACTGTCACTCCGGAAGCTGCCGCACTGGGATATAGCGAAGAGCCGGGAGGGGATCCTTATTCAAACAGAGATGCCCGTTTTTACGTGAATATACTCTATAATATGGCCGATTACGGGGTGCCCTATAATTGCACGGAACCATTTATAGTTGAAACGTTCGTGGGTGGACGAAATGGATTCAATGATGTAATTTCGCAGGAAACTCAACGTTCTTGCACCGGATATTACAGTCGCAAAGACAAACAAATCAAGTATTGGGGGCCGGGAACGAGTAAAGGAAACGAACCTACCCATTGGGTGTTCTTTCGTTTAGCCGAATTCTATCTTAATCGTGCGGAAGCGTTGTGTGAATTAGGCGATTTTGATGGAGCAATAACCCTGTTAAATATCATAAGAGAAAGAGCATTACAGCCTAAAATTGAAGACGTTCCCGGGTTTCAGAAGAATTATGATTTCCTTATACAACGTATTCGTAATGAGCGTCGTGTGGAGTTTTGTCTTGAGGGATGGAGATTCCATGATCAACGGAGGTGGAAGATCCTTAATGAAACAAATCGTTTTATAACGGGAATGAGAATTACTAAAGATGACGATGGAATATTCCATTATGAACGCAGGAAAATACGGGATTATGAATCCTATTCAGATAAATATCTTGTATTACCGATACCCCTGGAAGATGCTAAGAAGTTGGTAAGTATGACGCAGCCTGAAGCATGGCAATAATTTGAAAAAATGGATAGTAAATCATTAAGTATATTCAACATGAAAAATATAACATATTTATTTTCAATTCTCTTTACTTCTGTAATGTTATGTATAGGTTGTACTGAAGAGGGAATCAATACACCGCCGGTTGTAGGTGATTTAATAGCACATTCCGGAAAATACCGTGCAAAAGTAGAATTTCAGGCCCCGGCAGAATCAATGTCTGGGAAAATATTTTACGGAAGCGGTAAATTTCAAGAATTTACAATCGATAAAGTCGAGGCTACGCAAACTATAATTGTAGAGGAACTACCGGAAGGGGAGGTCATTCTTCGCGTAGTAACGTTAAATAATAAGGGAGAGACGTCTGACCCAAAAGGGGTAAAAGTCACCATCTATGGAGAAAATTATCAAAAAGATTTGATTAATCGAAAATTGTTGAGCCAGAGAACAATTTCTCCCACTTCTATAGAAATGTTTTTTGATAACAGAAATCCCGATGAAGTAGGGGTGAGGGTTCTATATACAAATTTATCTGGAGTTCAGGATAGCGTAACGATGCCAGGAGATCATAAATCAATTGTTATTGATAACATTGATTTAAGTGAAACTTATTATTTTTATACTGTATATAAGCCAACAATTGATTTTATCGACGAGTTTGCTGCTCCTAAAATTGATGCGAAAGAAGCAGCAATGAAAAACTTTGAAAAGGAGATTTGGACAATCTTAACAGTTTCTGACGAAGATCCTTCCAGAAAAGCAAGTAATATAATTGACAACGAGGCAGCGACCCTATGGCATTCACAAAATGAATCCATGCCGCATTGGATTATCGTAGATATGCAAAGCGAAAAGAAATTTGATGGGTTCCATTTTGTTCAGGCACAAGAACCGGGAGATACCGGTTTTGCCAAAGGATTCAAGTTTGAAATTAGCAATGATAACGAAAATTGGACAGTAATATCAGAAGGGAGGTTCAAAGCAAATAGTCATAAACAAACTTTCAAATTTCAAGAATCAGTTGTATCACGCTATTTCAAAATATCTATTCTTGATAATCATAATGAAATCGCCGGTGCGCAAATAGCTGAAATGGATCTGTTTAATGATTTAAATGTTAGCGGGATAAACGGAGAAAATCTCCCCGTATTAGCGAATTCAAAGCAACCATTCCAGGGAGACGGGTCGGACTTATTCCCGTTGGTAGGTGCTGGAAGATTCCAAAAACTAACGGGGTGGACGCATAGTAACAATGCTTATATAAGCTTTGACACTTCTGGTGGAACATTCTGTGTTTGGAGTGCCGCGGTTTGGGGACTTTCTTTAGTTACAAACGGTAAAATCTATCAAACATGCCATATTTTACCAGGTAGGTATGTTTTGAATATCGACGTAGCACATACAACCAGCCCGGATTGTGTTGACATGTATGGCGTAATTGCTACTGGGACAACGATGCCTGATTACAGTAAGGTGACCTCCGCTCCCGAGGTGTTAGGTTTTAGCGATTTGGTTGCTAATCAAAAATCGGTTAATACAATCCCGTTTACTGTTGAAAAAGCATCGAATGTTACAATTGGTGTGGTCTATAACACCCATGATATTTTTGGAGCAACCGGTATTCCCTGGAGCGATATGAATATTAATGGTTTTGAATTACTAACGAGATAACTATCTTCTATAATGGCAGGCTATTACCTGCCTGCCATTATTTTAATAACAATGAATCGACCTAAAGTTCTATTATTTATTCTGCTTGGATGCATCTTATCCTCTTATCAAAAAGGATTAAGTATAGGAGTCGTTTCGGTAAACCCGAATAAGTGCCTGGAAAGTAGGAATGACACTATTCTTAAAATAGTATTGGAAGGGGAGGATTGCCCTTTTGCTAATCGTGCCGAATATGGAGTGTACATACCTGAGGTTTCCGGTCCGTTGCAAGGCGTACTTATTTTACAACACGGATGCACCATGGAGCAGTTTGGCATTACCAGGCCTTATGATTTACAGTATCAGGCATTTGCTGAGAAATGGAAATTGGCAATTCTTGAAACTGCATTGTATGGCGATTGTCATGTATGGAATGAACCAAACTCGGGTAGCGCCACTGCTGTTTTTAAAGTCCTGGAGCAAATAGCCATTCAAACCGGGCATCCGGAGTTAAAAACTGCTCCATGGTTATTGTGGGGGCATTCTGCCGGGGGGTATTGGGCACTTGCGATGTTACGGGATCATCCCGAACGAATTTTGGCGATTGTTTCTTATTCGGCTGCAAGGAACCCTCAATGGGACTATACAGCAGATGCAGCCAAAGTTCCGTTACTTTTACGTCACGCGGGGGCTAACGACGGTTCACCGGAAATTCTTTGTTGGGCAACCGCATTGAATACATTTCACAAACTGCGCGAAATGGATGCTCCGGTAACTATTGCCTATAATGAAGGTCAAAACCATAATTTCAGTTATCTTCGCTATATGGCAATCCCTTTCTTTGAAGCAACCCTAAAACAACGATTGCCAAACGATCATTCTCTCGATTTGCAGGATCTCGATCCCAATCATACGTGGTTGGGAGATACATTGTCGCTTGAAATATATAAGGAGTCAGACTACTCCGGCGACAAAAGCAGTATGTGCGTATTTCCTGATGAATCAACGGCAAGAAATTGGCAGGAGTTTGTCTCAACCGGTACTGTCGTCGATAAAACACCGCCACCATCTCCTTATAATATAAGGGTGAAAAGAAATGAAACCATGTTAGAGGTTACATGGGAAGCCGATGCGGATATGGAGTCAGGTATATTGAAATTTAACATCTACAAAGATGATATTCTTATAGGAACTTTACCAGAAACCGGTGCTTATCAATCATTTGACACTAACGGAGATAATACCATTCCCGTGAAAGTGCTTGATATGAAGTTCGTGATTACGGGAACACGAAACGTTAAGACGAAAATAAGCGTGGAAACCGTAAACCATTTCAATTTAGTTTCAGAGAGAGCGACCATTACGGCTCGATAAATTCAGAAATTTATATGATAAACTACAAATACAGGGTCTTTCTACATATCATACTGTTTTTCTTCCCAACTTTAATTTCTGGTGGATGTGGGAAAAGCAATATAGAGGAAGGATACAAGCTGGAAAATATTCATCTGAATAAGCTGTCTTTGACCATGCAGGTTGGAGATACAGAGCAGATTACAGCATTTTCGGTTCCTTCTGTTGCCCATCAACCCGCCTTTCAATGGTCATCATCTGATGAATCTGTGGCTACTGTCGTTAATGGGTTAGTAGAGGCGATTGCTGTTGGAGAAGCAGTGGTTACTGTAAAATACCAGACAGTTAGCGTGGATATTCCTATAACAATAGAAGCTGCTAAACCTGTACAAGGAAGTATTCTGTACGATATAAAAATCAACAATACCCCCATTCAGGAATTACAGTTAAATGGTGTGGCTCAATATACCACGGAAGGGTTGAATGTAACTGAAGAAGGAAATGTTGTGAAACTCGATAAATTTTATGCATTGGCCGAGCGAATGATCCGGTATCATATAAAACCATCTCATAATGCTAAAGCCCTTTTTAAAAGCAGCGAAGGTGACTTTAATGCTTTTGTTGATGTACCCAATAAACGTATTTCTATCGCTACAGACCCGGTTAGTGAGCAGCATGTTCCTTTCCTTGAAGGGAACAGGGAGTATATCGTTGAGATTTATCACATTTATCAACAGGCAAAAGTTCGTGTTATCGATATACAAACCCGTGAAGAAGTTGTGATATCAGTTACCAATGACGGTCAAGGAGGATTTGGTGCCGGTGCTCTGCAAAAAGGATTCGCCGTTGGAATGCAATGGGACCATTACTGCTTTGGACTGGTGGAAGGCTCCTCTTTACTGATAAAGCAAATTACTGTCTACGCGTTAAAAAAATCGGTTAACCTGTTGATGTACGGAGATTCAATCACTCAACCGGAAGGATATTTCCCGACCACGGATTTTCCAAAGGCATGGACGCAGATGGTCATCAGCAGGCTGAACGGTAATGCTATGTCCAGTGGAAGAGGCGGAGGAACTATCACGATGGTGCTTAATTACATACAAAATGAATTGCCCTATATCAAGGCAAAATATGTGATGGTGACCATAGGAACCAATGGTGGTAACACCGAAGCCAATTTAACAGAGCTGATTAATTATATCAAGGAACAAGGAGCTATCCCGATTCTCAATAATATTCCAGGTAATGAAAGTGGATCGCAAATTGAAAATAATGAGCTTATAGAAAAGGTGCGAGAAAAATTAGGTCTTAAAGGCTGCAAATTTGATATGGCTACTTCAATTAATGGGGATGGAAGGGAGGTAGATAAATCGCTTATGTATTGGGAAGATTATTCAAATAGTTACGGTTGGCAGATTTATCATCACCCGAATGAAAAAGGCGGACAAAAAATGTACGAGCGTACGCTGATTGATATTCCGGAGATTTATGAATAACAATAGCATTTATATTAACTCTTAACAAAAATTATTATGTACAAGTATTCAGTTATTTTAGGTAATTTGGGAAATACCTGTGATCGTTTCTGTAAAGGTTACAAAGATAATCCAAGTACAGAGGAAATGTTAGCTCAGGCGGCTAAAATCCCGTATGTGGAAGGTATTGAACTGGTGGGGACATGGGACATTCGTCCGGATAACGTGAAGGATATGAAAAAACGAATGGAAGACTATGGAAAAACCTGTGTTTCAATTATACCTGATGTATTCACCGTAAAAGAATATGCCAGGGGCACTATTACCAACAACGATCCTGAAATCCGGCAGCAGTCACTCGATTATTTGCGTCAAATGAGCGAGATTGCCCTTGAGATGAACTGTAAAGTGGTCAATCTATGGATGGCTCAGGATGGCTATGATTACCTGTTGACGACCAATTATGATCAGAAACGGGAATGGCTCCGCGAAGGAACCACACGGTTGGCCCAGGAGTTTCCTGCCTTGAAGTATGCTCTAGAGTATAAGCCCAAAGAGCCGCGTAACTTTTCTTTCCATGCCAGAATGGCCGATACGATTCTCGCTGCAAAAGAAACCGGTTGTGATAATGTAGGAATATGTATTGATACCGGCCACGGTTTTTATGCAGGGGAAAATGTGGCCGAAGCTGTTATTTTGGCAAAACGTGCCGGAGATTTACTTTTCCATATGCATTTTAACGACAATCACGGGTCATGGGATGATGATATGATTGTAGGTTCTGTGCACAGTACAGTCTATATAGACTTATTATTAAGTTTGAGGAAAACCGGATACAAAGGATGGCTGTCCATGGATCAGTATCCTTATCGCGAAGATGCAATAGATGCCATCGGAGAGAGTATCAAGTGGGTACGCCAGTTCGAAAAAATTGTTGAGGAGAACTATGCAGAACTAGAAGAACTGGTTGAAAGGAATGATGCTATTGCTACTTCCCGATTTATGCGTAAAGTATTATTCCAGAGTTAAATCAGTATGGATTAGGATGAATGACGTGACTATCTTTACTCTTTAAAAGTATGAAAAATTCAATTGGCTTACTCTTTCTTATTGCTGTTCTGATGTCGTGTACGGCTAAACGAACAAATCGGATTAAAGACAATCGAAATGTAAATGAGGTCGAATATTCGATACTGGGTTTATCCGGTACTGATGCCTTGGGCAGACGGTCTGAAGTCTGTTCTTCCACGGAAAAGCAAACCAAGTATGTCGGTTTATTTTATTCGCTTTGGCTGGGACAGCACAATCGAGGAGTTTATGATATAAGCAGGTTGCTCAGTGATAACCCGTCAGCACTTTTGAATCCCGATGGGGAACCCGAAAGCCCTTTGAATCAATTTCATTTTTGGGGAGAGCCATTATACGGATATTATAATATGAATGACCCATGGGTAGTGACTCGCCATATAGAGTTACTCACCCATGCAGCCATCGATTATCTTTGTATTGATGCTACCAACACGTTCATTTATCCTAATCCGGCTAAAAACCTGTTCGAAGTATTGTTGAAATTTCAAAAACAAGGGTTTAACGTGCCTAAAGTCGTTTTTTATACCAATTCGCGATCAGGAGAAACAGTAAATCGGATATACGAAAATTTTTACAAAGACGGGTTATACGAGCGCTTGTGGTTTAAACCCAACGGAAAACCTCTAATGATAGGTATAACGGAGAATAATGCCAATGCTTCTGATATGACAAAATTCCATTCGTTCACCGATTATATTATACCGGAAATGATAGCATATTTTGATGTCAGAGAATCTCAATGGCCAAACGGTGATTTTAATCCGGATGCTGTCCCCTGGATGAGTTGGCAATACCCACAATGGAATCATAACGGCTCGGTGGCAGTACCGGTAGCTCAACATAGCCATTCGGTCATTTACGCGAGCAGTATGCATCCGGAGTGTAGCAGAGGATATAATAATGCAACCGGAAAGGTTGAAAAAGAGTGGGCTGCCGGTGCAAATTTTCAAACCATGTGGGATGCCGTTCATGAAAAAAAAGATTCAATAAACAACGTCTTGGTTACTTCTTTCAATGAATGGATGGCCATAAAGTATAAAAATGAAGCGAACGAAGTGTTTTTCGTGGATGTATATAATCCCGAATTTTCGAGAGATATAGAAATGATGAAGGGAGGATACAATGACAACTTTTATATGCAACTTGTTAAAAATGTGAGAAAGTTCAAGTTCGTGGAAGGCAGTCACTATCAGTATCAAAACAAAACGATTGACATTCATGAAAGCCCGGGAGAAATATGGAGCAACGTACAGGCTACTTATGTTGACTTTGCAGGCGATGCCATAAGTAGGGATTTCGTGGATGCTGCTTCTACAGGCAGATATACCGATTATAGTAACCGTAACGATATCGCGAAGATTAAAGTTGTACATGATGAAAAGAATATCTACTTCATGATTCAAACATTGGATGACATCACTCCGTATAATGGTGAAGATATCAATTGGATGAATGTTCTCATTAGGACAGGGGGAGGCCCCCCTTCTTTCGAAGGATATCAGTTCGTGATAAATCGAAAACCGGATAAAATTAATACAACATCCGTAGAACGCTCCACAGGAGGATATCATTGGGAGTATGCCGGCGACGCCTATTATAGTATTGAGGGAAATGTTCTGCAACTGGCAATTCCCCTCGCGTTGCTGGGCTTATCGAAAAATAACTGCTCCATCGAGTTTAAAGTGGCTGATAATGTAACCCGGTTCAACGATATAATGGATTATTATGTCACGGGCGATAGCGCTCCATTAGGCAGATTAAATTTCAGCTACGGTTATTAACACGGAATTTAACACAATATTTAATATACACTTAACCCTGTCAAAAATCAGAATAATGAAAACGAATAATAGGCATCATAAAGAAAGAACATTCTGCCAGGTAATGATATGCTTCGTGACAATCCCATTTCTTCTTCAAGCATGTGCTCAGGAAGCAAAAATCGGGGTAAGCAACTTGCGAGGTGAATTCATGGAGAATCCTATCGGCATTGATATTGACAGTCCCTCTTTAAGTTGGGAAATTGATGCCAATATCAGGGGAGTTAAGCAAACCGGGTATCATATACTGGTAGCCTCTTCACTTGAAAAGCTCAACGCAGATGAGGGAGACCTGTGGGATTCGAAATTAGTTCGTTCAGAAAAATCCACGAATGTTTCTTACAACGGAAAACCTCTTGAAAGTAGGGCTACTTGTTATTGGAAGGTGAAAACAACCACCAACCTTGGTCCTTCCGATTGGAGCCAGCCGGCGCGATGGATAATGGCGTTCACGAATAATGAGGATTGGAAAGCAACATGGATCGGCCTTGATAGAAGTTTTCCCGGTGATATTTTGAAAGGAAAGACACGCTTAGCTGCTCGTTATTTCCGCAAAGAATTTCAAAATGAAGAAAAAATAGATAAGGCAATGCTTTACATCTCCGGACTGGGGCTTTATAAGGTACACCTTAACGGCGAAAAAATCGGCGATCAGGTATTATCTCCCACGCCAACCGATTATACTAAAAGTGTAAAGTATAACACTTTTGATGTTACCGATTTTCTCGCTACAGGAGACAATGCTATTGGAGTTGTTTTGGGAAACGGCCGCTTTTTTAATATGCGTACCATCGAGGATGATTCTTTTCCACCGCTTCCACCCACCCAGAACTATGGGTATCCCAAGATGATCCTCCAGCTTGAGATTTTTTATGCCGATGGTAGTCAACAAACAGTTGTTAGTGATGACTCGTGGAAAGTAACGGCCAACGGACCCATTATTGCTAATAACGAATTTGACGGGGAAGAATACGATGCTAGAAAAGAAATGACCGGCTGGAGTGATGCCGGGTTTGATGACTACAATTGGCTGAAAGTCGATTTAACAAATGCTCCGCGGGGTAACCTTGAAGCGCAACTCAATCCCAATATAAAGATCATGGAAACCTTGTCACCCCAGTCCATCTCAGAGCCAAAGCCAGGTGTTTATGTCCTCGACATGGGACAAAATATGGTGGGATGGGTAAGTATGAAGGTGAACGGCAACGCGGGCGAGCAAGTAAAATTACGTTTTGCGGAGGTATTGAATGACGATGGAACGGTTTACATGGGTAATATCCGCAACGCTCGGGTAACCGATGTATATACTTTAAAGGGGGCGGAAAACGAATTTTGGGAACCCTCTTTCACGTATCATGGATTTCGTTACGTTGAAGTGACCGGTTACCCGGGAGTTCCCACCGTGAAGGATTTTGAAGGAAAAGTTATTTACGACGAAATGGAGACCGTCGGCCATTTTGAAACTTCTGATTCAACAATTAATCAAATATATAAAAATGCCTATTGGGGAATTCGCGGGAACTACCGTGGAATGCCTACAGACTGTCCGCAGCGCGATGAAAAAATGGGATGGCTGGGTGACAGGGCAACGGGATCACATGGCGAAAGTTTTATCTTTAACAATCACAATCTGTATGCCAAATGGCTGGATGATATAGAAGAGGCGCAGACCGAGGAGGGGAGTATTCCCGATGTGGCACCTGCTTACTGGAGAAACTACAACGACAACATGACATGGCCCGGAGCTTATTTAATTATCGCTAATATGTTGTACGAGCAATTTGGAGATGACAGGCCCATTATAAAGCATTATGATTCCATGAAAAAATGGATGAAATACATGCGTGATAATTTTATGGAGGAAAATATCATGCCTCGTGATTTATATGGCGATTGGTGTATGCCTCCCGAGTCTCCCGAGATGATACACTCCGCGGATCCGGCCCGTAGAACGGACGGCATCCTTTTGGGAACCTCATTTTACTACCACATGCTATGTTTGCTCGAAAAATTCGCGTTATTACAAAATAAAACCGACGAAGCGACAGACTTTTCGAATCAGGCAGCCCTCGTTAAAGAAGCATACAATAGCCGGTTCTTTAATAAAGAAACCGCACAATACAGTAACAATACCGTCACTGCCAATTTAGTGTCATTGCGATTCGGTTTGGTTCCGGAAGGGTTCGGGGAACGGGTGTTTTCTAACATTGTTGATAAAACCATGAACGAGTTTAATGGGCATGTAAGTACCGGTTTGGTGGGTATTCAATGGCTTATGCGCGGATTGTCCGACCATGGGCGTGGCGATATAGCGTATAAAATAGCGACCAATCGTGATTACCCAAGCTGGGGGTATATGATCGAAAACGGGGCTACCACCATCTGGGAACTTTGGAACGGTAATACCGCCGATCCCACCATGAATTCCCATAATCATGTAATGCTTCTGGGGGATCTTATCGTATGGTTTTACGAGTACTTGGCCGGCATTCAAAACTTATCGGGAAGTATCGGCTTCCGTGATATACACATGCAACCCTATGTTGTAGATGGTTTGGATTATGTTACCGCCTCCCACCATTCTATGCAAGGATTAATAAAAAGCGCGTGGAGAAAAAATGAAAACTCATTTGAATGGGATATTACTATCCCGGGAAATAGTAGTGCCGTTGTTTATATTCCGGCAAAAGAGATGAAACAGATCACAGAAACCGGGGATAATATTTCAAAAGCCCGGGGAATTAAATTTTTAAGACAGGAAAAGGAGTTTTTTGTGTTTGAAGTCGGTTCAGGAGATTACCGGTTTAAAGTAGTTGATTGATTTTACCCTCCCACAAGTATAACCAAAAAGGGAGTATCCCACGAACTGTGTAAGTTGGTAATTTGAAGGGTTGAAGTCCGGACTTCAACCCTTCAAATCAAGTCCCATTGGTCCAGTCTTTCAAGTGGTGTTTTGGTTTTTTTAATTACCACTCGGTAACTTTCGTCAATAGGGGTTTAATATAGCTTTCAGTAAAAATCGAATGTTATTTTTCCCAGATCAGCCTGTAATTAAACCTCCGGTTAGGAGCCGTGTCACCGTCGGTACACAAAGAAATGGGATCGTTTAAGTCTGCCGGATTGTCCGACCATTTAAAATCAAAGATAAAATGATCCTTCATCAACCCAAGCAAATCGCGTGGAATAACCACTTCCAACCCAGTGCCGGTATAATGATAATTCACGTGGGCAACCAGTTTCCATGGATCCTCCCTGTCGTTTTCATCATACCTCATCAGCGAGGTCGTTTTCTCATCTACAATGCTCTTGTTGATCAGAAAATCATAACCATACCAGCCTGTTTCAGAATTATTATCGGAATCGATCCATAACAGCATCCAGTTGTTTCCGGTATGGGATGTGATCTCTTCTGCTGTTTCGACATAAAAACCGATCATTTTTTTGTCAACAGCCACCTTGGCCGTGATAAAATCATTCCGTCCCGAAGTATTGGTATAATGAATGCCTGCATAGCCGAGAGCATCCCGATGGAAAGTGTCGCCTCTGGTATCCCGGAACTCGTTTTTAACCTTTTTCCAGTCGGTAAAATCCCCATCCGTTTCGATAGACTGGTATCCCTGTTGTACCGGGATTGGCCTTACACCTTTGTATTTGCGGATATTTTGTGCCATCTGCATATAATAATTGTCGGTGTAGCCTCCTTTCATGGGATGGATGCCACGATTGAATTCGGCATTGTACTGATCTACAAAGAAAAAAGGATTGTCGCGGCCCAGCCAGGGGGTAGTGCCTCCTCCATCCGGTTGGTACTTGCCCGCGGTCCATTCGTTCCAGTCGTTGACATATAGGAAATCAGGATCGGCAGCGATAGCCTCATCCCACCGTTCCTGGAAATAGATGCCATAACTTTCAGGGTTTTCAACCGTTTTACCCAGCCACGGAACATAGGTCGGTTCCGGCATGTCGTATTCATTCAGCTGGGGTTGTCCGTTTTCACGCGACCAGGACTTTCCGACTCCCATATTCTCGTCCGTCATCGTGACCGGATGCTGGGCTGTGGTCACGGCCGCCTGTTCCCGTTTTCCGTCGTGCAGAGAGAGAAGTTCCCCGGGCTTCATGGCCTTTACTCTCTGATCAGCCATACTGTAACCGAAACTCCAGTTATCTTCTGTCCCTACAAATCGTTCGCCTCCCCATTCATAGTAACCCCACCACATGGTCCTCAGCGTGAAAAAGGATTTCACCTCTTTGGTGTAATCCAGGTAAAATTCTTCTGCGTAATCGGGATCCTGATAGTGAGGATGATCAGGATCGGTTTTTGCCGCAGGATCATAATGGGGGTTGGGATGCGTGATGCCGTTTCTGTTCGCGTCAAAATCAGGCCTTCCATTGTAGAGCAGTAAGGGTTTCCCGTCCCAATAGAACCACAGATCTTTGTACTTCTCCTCTTTGTAAACACGGTCGTACAGGTCCTGCACCACCGTGATCACAGGTCCGTTGAATGCCCAGAAGCAGAAGCGGGGCACTTTGTTGCCTTCTTCAATCATTTCCTGCATTACCTTAAAGGTAACGTCCCACTCATCCCAGTAGCGCACGGCATTGGTGACATCCATCACCAAAAGGTCTACTCCCGCATCGGCAAGCATGGACATGTCTTTACGGATGACCCATTCATCCTGACTCAGAAAGTAACCCATTTCCGGTTCACCCCAGTGGTATGAATTGGTATACCACAACGCGTGAGCGGCGTCGAACCTGGCGGAGGGATCTTCTTCGAGGATCGCGGTTACATTGGCACGGTAGGGTTGTGCCAGATTTTTTAAGCCCTGGGTGTGCCATGTAATGTAAAAAATTCCCACCACCCTTCGCTTGTCATCTTTCATAGGGCCTACCTCCTCGAAGGAAGGCATCTTCCGGCCTAATGCATCGGTCGCAACCCAGGTATCCGGGTACAGATCCCGGTAGTCGGGATAGGTATTTCCGTATTCGAACTTCCTGTCGATTTCTTTGGGATCGGGAATACGGGATCCTTCTTGTGACCCTATGCACGCCCCAAATAGTACTGTCATCAACAAGATGACTGTCGTTTGTTGTAAAATGTTTATCAGCTTGTCCATTTGCGTGTTTTTTAAATTATTATTCACTTCGAATCCCTATTTGATAGACAACTCGCCATACCGGGTAAGCAGTTTGGCGGAGTTTCTATTCCATGTAAAACAGTTCCTTTAAAGGTATGGAAACAGGGGAATTATTCTCGTTCACCTCCATGATATCCGCCATATAATCCCACCATTTCTGTACGATGGGGGTTGTGCCGATCTCCTGGGATGATTGTTCACCATCGATCTTTTGCACCGCGAACAGAATATTCGTCTCTTTATCCCAAAATATGGAATAATCATTCACTCCGGTATCCTCCAGAAGTTGTTTGAGTTCAGGCCAGATCGCGGAATGCCTCTTTTCATACTCTTCTTCAAATCCCGGCTTCAAAAACATCTTAAATGCTACTCGTTTCATACTATCCTTTTGTTAAATGTGAATACGTAATCGTTCCCACATAGTTGCTAATGAGAGCGTTTATTAATTACTTACTCGTGATACGCGACAGGAACTTTTAATAAGGTCCAGTTCTTTGTTATTGCTAACAACGGTTCGGGGATTTCACGATCATGTCCCTGAATGATCCCTTCGATCTCCCCCCGATCGTTTTTCCGGAACGCAAGATCGATACGCTCTTCCAAATCAATGATAAAGTCCCCGGTTTTAAAATACTTTAACCCACCTGCCGCCAGTGCCTCCACCTCTCCGTTCTTATCGAGACGGACCGCGGCAACCCCGATCGCGTCGAAATTCACGGTATGTTTTCCAACTCTCTTGCCCGAACGGATCACGTCGCCCGCGGGATTATCTTTTCCCGATACTTGGATCAACGTGCCATCAATTAAACGTGCAGATCCCTGTACCGGAGGAGCATTAGAAACGTGTCCGAATCCCTCTATCAAGCGTGTTGCCGGAGTCTGAAGATCAATATTTTGTTTTTTCAGTTGGGCGTTGATTGACGAGCAAATAACATCTAAAGATTTACCCGTAACCATTTGTTTCGATAAAACAGTGTTGCCATCAAAGCTATTGCCGTCGAAATCCATCGTCCAATTGCCCACGCGGAAGAGTTTACTCTGCCCCCGGGAGGCCGAGTTAAAAAAATCGGCAGTGGTTATTTTTTCAAATTCGGGATTATATAGTACGACCGCCGCGTACCGCTGTGGCCCGTATCGTATCCAGCCGTTTTCGTCTATGTATACACTGCCGCCTTCTATTTCACTCGAGGGAATTAAGTCCGTGGGAATGCCCATTTGCCATAGACGGTTGACCAATTCCATCCCCACCTCTTCGAATGACGGGCTCATGGTATTCATCGTGGCAGCATGGCCGAAAATAACCGCTACCGGGCAATCCAAGGGGCTTTTACTGATAAAATTTAACAACCGAACTTTGCTTTCTGCCTGCACCAGGTTATCGGTAAAAAGTAGCGTGTGCTTATCCAGACGATTTTTGCTGCTTGGATACAAGGGATGGTAATTGATCCTTCCCCCGGCAAGTGCAGCACTCCATATTTCTCCTTCATAATTAGCCCCATCGGTCGAATAGTACTGGTTGTACCAGATCGGGCTGTTCCATTTCTTTGAAAGAGCGGTTCGTACGCCAAAAGGGGTTATTTCATCCGTTTGTGCCCAATCGCGTCGTGCAACCCACCAATATAAACCGTTTTTCTTGCTTTCCAGACGATTGGGGTAAGGGTACCAGGTAGGGTGGGTAACCACCGCCGCATTGGCCCCGAATATCTCTTTCACGGTTTGATAATAATCGTCTTCTAACATTTTATTTTGCTGCCAATTCAGTTCCATGTAATGATTGATTGCCAGATACCTTTCCTGCTCTTTCCCTTTGATGCCGGCAAACATTAATAAACAGTCCTTCAATAATTCCCTTCCCCCGGTTTTTTCGGCATAAGCGGCAGCATAATGTTGAGAATACCAAAAATGGTTCCCCGAGGCCATCCGGTCGGCAGGAAAGCTGGGGGGAAATCCCCACTCGTCACGCATGGCGCCTGCCAATGGAATATCGGAATAGCTTCGAAGGATTTGGCGTGTAAACTCCATCAGATGCGGAGCAAAAACATCGGGCGCGAGATGCGTATACGTGACTATCACACAAGCATGTAATGGTTTATCTCCTTTGCCAGCGGGAAGGCGGACTACCATCGAGTCACTCGAAGAGAACACCACCTCGCATTCATCCGTTATCTCTTTCAGAGTTTTCGGATCAATTTCCCCCGTTGTTTTATGGTAAGCATATACACGCCTCAAAGAACCTGTCAGCGAAATATAAGGGGTCCTGCTTCCTGTCATATGATCGTTGAGGCTAATACTCCGTACAACGGCATCAACCGGGGTGCTGCTGAAAAGAGGCACTTCCTCGAGCCATAATGACTCTTGAAGCTCGTCTGGATATAATGCCTCGAATTTTCGGATAGCTGTTCGAGGATCCAGCTCCAAGGCAATTTTAATCCCCTTTTCATTCGCGTATTCTACTGCCAGCTTTACCTGGTTATGCACATCGATATCGGTGATATCCCTACCGCGTACCCTGAAACCTGTCGTCAATAAATTGTAGGGAGAGTGCATACTGACTATGTCGATAAACTCTTTATAACCGCCGGGTGCAAATTGTTCTTCTCCCCAGAACCATGCACCAATTACAGGAGGAACCTGGTAGGGGATATATCCCTGATCTTCCGAGGGAAACAATGACTCGAAATTTTGTTTTGATTCAAAGGGTGTTCCACCTATCGCGATCATCGTCATAGAGTGGGCTATAAATAATAAAAGAACGTATTTCAAAAATAGATTTTTCATATTGCAGAATCTCTGAATTTAGAATAGTTGGTTCACGATGATCTGAGAAGATGGGTAGCATATACGAGTTCTTGACATATATAATTTGACTACTCGATCTTTGTTAATCCTTGAAAACTCAAGTAGTGCTCCGTGATATTCAGGGCGTCCATCGTATCGCGTGTTTCAATCGTGGTCAGGGTATGCGTGTTGAAACCTCCTCCCGCATCATTATCGTATACCCATGATGGGGTGGGCCACAGGCAGGCACGGAATCTCACCGTGCGATAGAAATCCATGCTCACGCCAGTCTGTCCATGGTGCGACACCTGCATGTAATCGCAATCCAGTTCGTTCCGGTAGGGGCCGTTTAGTAATTTATTCCCCGCTTCTGCTCCCACGTCGGCAAGGAATAATACCGATTTAACGGCATCCCCCGCTTTTATTACCATACTCGAATTGTTATAAGGATTGGCCGTTATTTCCTCATTTTTAATCCCCAGTATTTTGAACGAGGTCTGGCCGAACGTGAATGTCATCCCTGGTTCGGCTTCGATTAGCTGTACGCCCGACTTTTTAGCCGCTTCATAATAGGCAACCGCTGCATCTTTATAAGCAGGTTCCCGGTCTAACAGTTTGTCCGAGAAGGTCGATTGGCAGATCTGGCGAATATCGATATCCATGGGTTTTTCCAGTATACGCGTCAAGGCTCCGATGTGATCGGGGTGGGGATGTGTCACGAACCAACAGTCGACTTTATTGCCTAATGCAGCGATAAATCCACGGAGATAGCCTTCTTCCTCTGTTACGCCCCCGTCCATCACGATGATCTTGCCATCGTCGGTACGTATTACGTAAGAGTTTCCTATCGTGTTAATTTGCGAGGGCAGTTGCCAGAGTGTGAAGGTGTCATCCTGCTTTGAATAGGAGGGTTGCCGGTTGAAGTACCCTGATTTACGCCAGCGACGTTCGGTGTTCTTCATACGATAGCAGAACTCTTCATAATCCTTGTTTTCGGCTTTTGTCCATCCGCACTCCGCGTAGGCGGCGATACGCGGAAAGGTTTGATAGTATATCCGGGTGAGATTCGGTGTAAATTCGCCCCACATCTGACAACCCAATCCCACGATCTTCGACTCTTTTTCTTTTCCTAATCCCTCGGGGATCGGGTTGAATGAATAGGCTTTATCCAAAGGGATGACCTGGTAGGGATAATCCAGGTAAGTGAAATGGCGGTTCGAGTTCACCACGTCGTACCCTTTGTCAATTGCTTTGTTTACCAGGCTGATGTCCCCATCCCAAAAGTGAACCAGCGTTCCCTTAGCCAACTGTTCGGTTTGGCTCGCCTCCCTATGCGCTTCACCACGGATATTGTCACCGGTAATCTCGTTCCATCCCATCATGCGGACATCTTTTGACGCCAGGTAATTGGAATACCGGTTGATGGACCATACCTGTAAGTCGGAGAAGGTGGGAATGCTGTTATCCTTCATGAACTGCACGATCCCCGGATTATTCTGCCAATGGGTATAATCGGCTTCATCACCACCTATATGGACGATCTTTGAAGGGAATAGCCCGATCACTTCATTCAGTATATCCTGAATGAATGCTTCTACCCTGGGATCGGTCACGTTGTAAAGGTCGCCCCAGATTCCTTTGTCCTGTTGACTGCTGCTGGCTCCCAGCCAGGGGTATGCCGCGATAGAGGCGGATGCATGGCCGGGTACTTCAATCTCGGGAATTATCTTTATGCCGCGCACTTCGGCGTATTTCACGATTTCGCGAATCTCATCCTGGGTATAAAACATTTTTCTCTCAGGAAACTTTTCATCCCATTGTCCGGGCGATAGGTCGCGATGCGAGAAATCGCGTTTGGATCCTATAGCCGTCAACTTCGGATATGTTTTTATTTCGATCCTCCATCCCGGATCATCCACCAAATGCCAATGAAAAGTATTCATTTTCAGGTAGGCCATCTCGTCCAGTAGCTTCTTCACCGCTTCCATTCCATGAAAATGCCGGCTCTCATCCAGCATAAATGCACGCCATGAGAGGGCCGGCTCATCCATGACCTTGCAGGAAGGAATGGCTACCTGGTTACCCTTCCAGGAAATAATCTGCCGGATGGTTTGAAGGGCATGCAATAACCCGTTGTCTGCCGATGCCAAAGCGGTAATTGTTTTTTTCTCCGATACCGTCAATTGATACGCTTCCGGATTTTTCGAAATTTTATTATCGATGTGCAGGATGAATACGGCATTGCTTTTCTTGTCGGTAAAACGAGTGTGAACACCGTGTTCTTTCAGGACGGATGAGATATATGCGGTGTCGATCGTCGCCCGCAAATCAACGTACACGGTCCAGGTGTTGTCGAAAAGGATTACATTCCCCGAAACGGTTGCGTGCAAAGGTTTGGGAACAACCGGCAACGTACTGCTGTTATGCGCGGATAGATTGATTGCAGAAAGGAAGAGCGCGCACGCGAAATAAATCAATCGAAAACTCATATCAGTATTCCTCATTCTTAATTGTTTGTTAATTCGTGATGTGAAAACGACCGGAAGGGAAGGTGTAACTCGCAACCCCTGCGGGCGATTCTACCCGCGGGAATTGATGATCGTCCCACGTTTTCCCGTTGACGGTGAATTCTCCTTCGAACGGGATTGTTACCAGGCCCGTTGAATTGGGGGGGATTGAAATTTCCCAATCGAACCTGTTATCTTCATTTTTCCAGCTGCTGGTTACTTCTCCGTAGGGCGTGTGAATGGTTGCCTTGGCCCAGGGAAGATAATCGCAAAATAGGGGTTCGAAACGAATGGTCTTAAAGCCGTAACCCGTGGGGTCGGGACGTATCCCGGCGATATCTTCAAAAAAGGCAACATCGTAGCCTGCCTGCATCGGGTGGTTGTGCGATGCTACCGCGGCAGATTTCCGACTTATTTCATTTACCGGCAAGGTCTCCCAAAGGGAGGTTGCATTTGCCGATTTCCACATCCACTCGAAACTGTTTTCTCCTTTTTTCGTGAACATATTCCATGCTGCCTGAACGTTTCCGTTACGGGCGAGCATGCTTCCGAGCCGGCCTATTCCGAATATTCCGGTATGCATGAATCCCTCGCTTCTTTCGTTCATGTTCCGCACGATGGCGTCCGCGACGGCCTTTTCATCTCCCGCGGGAACCAAACCCAAATCAAGGGCCATGGCGTCGGCCGTTTGGGTGCCGAAGGTCTTCTCAACCGGGTTGTATAGGATAGCCACGATCTCACGCGCTATCTCTTCCTTCATTGAGGCAAATGTTTTCGCGTCTTCTTCTTTACCCAGCAGAGAGGCCACTTGCTCCATGATATGGGTATCAAGATAATGGAATGCCGTGGAGGTGAATTCAACCGGGGTATTGTCTGCAGATTTATACGCGGGCGGACACCAATCGCCAAGTCCCTGATAAACGATGGACGTTGTTTCCGAACTGTATTTCTTCGTACGTTCCTCGTTCTTTGCCAGTGATCCCACGTATTCCGTCCATTGTTTCATCATGGGGTAATACTCTTCAAGCACTGCCTTGTTTCCATTATACACGTACATCCACCAGGGGAGTTGTACTATCACCGTTCCCCAGTCGGGCGATGCCACCCCGCAGAGGCGTTTTCCCGGAGCGATCATATAGGGTATTCCGGATGGCTTATCGTCAAAATAGAATGTGTTGTTGTACCTTTCATGGAACAAGGTATTCTTCTCCTCTTTTGAAGCACCGGAACGGATGTCCCCCAGGTATTTTTGCCAAAAATTATCCATCCGGAAGTTCAGATTGGCCATCTTCACGTAGGCATGCACATCGCCCAGCCATCCGCATTTCTCCCGTATGGGGCAATCGGTGGGTATACCGTGAAGATTGTTTTTCACCGTGCGCACCGCCATCTCGTGTAGCTTGTTAATCTGTTCGTCCGCGCACTCGAAGGAGCCACTGTTCTCAATATCGGTATGGACCACCACCAGCTTCAGGGTTGTTTCATCCGGCTCCCCGGAGATCCCGGATAGTTCGGCATACCGATAACCGTGGTAAGTAAACCGGGGAGACCATCGTTCAACCGGACTCCCTTTACAGATATATTCGTCCTTGAATATATCGCCATGGTGAATCCAACCGGTAGACGCGAAATTCAAACTTCCGTCCGTGTCGATTTCTTCCGAGAAGCGGATAGTGAGATGGGCACCTTCCGGTTGTTGAATCTCCAACAATGGAATTCCCGCCACGTTCCCGCCAAAATCGTAAATCCAGTTGCCGGACGGGTCTTTCCAAATCTTTTTGGCGGATAATACTTCCTTTTTTCTGATGGGGTCTGTCAGTTGAGGTATCAGGCAGGGTGGAATATTTTTTGAAGCTGGTATTGCAGGTTGCCAACCGTCGGGAGAGATACCCGGTTCACTCCAGGCTGTTACTTCCCGGCGCGCATCGTAACTTTCTCCCAAATAAATATTTGTTTTGGAAACCGGACCTTCTTGCCAGGCCCAGGTTTCGTCGCTTCGGAGCACTACACGGCTGTCGTCGTCAAAAAACATTATCAGTTGAACACGGAACATGGGGTCGCCATACGAAAACGGGGCGCCTCCCCAGGCCTCCTTTTGTGAAAACCATCCGTTACCCAACATGACGCCGAGACAGTTATTCTCTTTTTGCAGGTACTCGGTCACATCCAACGTACTGTATAATGCATACTGTTCGTAATCGGTTTGTGCGGGATCTAAAAAGCGGGTGGAATCGACCTGTTTTCCATTGAGGTAAAGTTCGCCCGCGCCCAGCCCACAGAAATAGGCCAGTGCTTTCACCGGAACACCCCGGTCTAAACTAAACTCTTTCCGAAAGTAGGGTAGGGCTTGTTTTTCCGACCGTGGGTAGGTGATCCATTGGGCGTCCCAGGACGCTTCGCTTAACAGGCCGGTAGAAAAGTAGGCAGGATCACTCCAACCGCTGACGCTGCCGGAATTGTCCCAGATCCTTACCCGCCAGTAATAAGGGGTTGCTTCTTTTAAGGGCAACTCCGGCTTGATGTTGAATTGTTCGCCGGAAAGTTGCTTTCCCGACTTCCATACGTCCGCTTTTCCTTTTCGCAGCAGATTTTCACGGGAAGCTATTTCAATTTCCCAGGCAGTTTGAAAAACTCCTTCTTCCGAAGTTGATATTTCCCAACTTAATAAAGGGAAATCGATTCCTTCGGGATTAGTTAAATTCCGACACTGCAGTGTGTCGACCACGATATCCCGGCTTGACTTCATCTGACATGAAATCGACAGGAATAGGGCAGCAAAAAGAACCAGGATGATTGGATAGCTGAATCTACTATAACGCGAGTATGTATCTTTTTTAAACATGAATCTTGAATATTGTCAATTTAACTGTCTTAATGTGTTGCCTGAAGCCATTTTCCCGACAGGGTACCATCGATATCAAGCAATAATTGCTCTCCCTTCACTTTCGACGGAATAATCTTTTCCCCTAATTTTACCACCGGTGTTTTACCGCCCGGCGCGATGGGCAATGCCACCTGGCCTGTCCCCGTAATCTGTATCTGGTAAACAGTCGTTCCCTCTTTCGTCTCGGGAATAAAGACAATTTTCGCCAGGGGTTGTTTGGCAAAAATGTATTTACGGCCATCGATAATAATGTCCTTGCAATGGTTGCCGATAAAGGCTGTCAGGTGGTTTTTATCATCCGTTCTGAAAGCCATTGAAAGTTTTCCGTTATACGTGACCCTGTGTCCGTTGACAGCCATATTATCGAGTTCAATGGTATCGGTAGGCAATGGGTTAACAGCGAGGGCCTGTGCATCCCTTTCGGCATCGCGGGAGAAGCCCTCGTGCCAATTTTCGCGATGGGTGCGATAGTGCCGTACTACCATCGTCGTGGTGTTGGGAAACGTCGTTACAAAGTAATCCGAAGTACGGGATACCACCGAAGGGTTATCGTTGGCATTCGCCACACGCCCCGTGGCGGGATAAGCATCGGCTGCATGAAGCAGTTCGAACAGCGTGCGGGCTTCATATCCGAGGCTCTGTGACTGGTCGTCACGCGGGCGGAATCCAAGATAGTAGAATGCTCCTTTCCCGTGATCGGTTTTTACCCCGACGGTTTTACCATCGCACCGTGCAACAACCTCACTCCCGTTTGGATCCGCCGGATATATCCGGTCCACAAGGAAATCGGTCAGGATGGTTTGAGGTGATACGCCGGCAAAACTCCCGCTGAAAGTGATTTCCTTGCCCGCCGCGATTTCACCTCTATACCCGTCGTGTTGGTAGCGGATTCCCGACAGTTGCTGCCATTGTGCGGTACAATCCTTACCCTGTGAGTCGAGCAGAGGCGGGGTGCCAAACCAGAGCACTTTACCGCCATTTTCCATGAATTGTGCCAGCATATCGAGTAATCCTTTTTCCGGCAACGGTTCAAAGAGCACTACCAACGTACCGTACGTTTTGTCTTTTACCTTTAGTTTGCCATCGGACAACACTTCGCCCCATTCCATTAGTTTTTGAGCGGTAAGATAATTGGTATAGCCATATTGGGTCATCCAGCTCCCGAAGCGTTCCTCCACGGCTACCAGGCTTAACGGGTAGAGTGTCAGTACATCCACATCACGATGGACTCCCCCCGTTATCATGGAGATGTCACGGGGCGGTTGCGCGCCGAAAGCATAGTTGATTGCCATCCGGCGCTTCAGGGCCTCGGCAGGGAAACCCCATGCAGCCGCGTAGGCATTCGGGTATTTATTGACTACCCCTATGGATGTGGCCATGGCCGCACCGTAATAGTTACGATCGCCCCAACCGCATTCCGCAAAGTCGTTACCCGTCGGTTGCAGGTATTCACCCCATTTGAAGTAATCGTAACAGGCTGCTGCCGCCTGATGCACCGTATTGCTCCAGACGAAGTTCGAGGTATACTCGTACTGGGAAGGGATCGCAGGTAGTTTCTCGGTATTCCACAGGTCGATCGTGGGACTCTCTGCCCATGACGCGTGAGCGCCGGTTTTCAATTCACGTTTGAACAGAGACTCGGCATACTTTTTGGCGCCGTTGAAAAGGTCGACAACGCCGTTGTTCAGTAACTTGTAATAACGGTCGCGAAGCAGATAGGTACGGTGGATATCCTCCGCAGCCGGCCCCATTACGTACTGAATGTTGAGCACCGAGTGTGCAAACGGCTCGTAATTAGGTGCACCGTAGGCGAAATACAGCAGGTATCTGTCGTCGAAGGGTTGCCCGTACTTCCGTGTATATGTTTCAGACATGCTTTCGGTAAGATAGAGCGAGTTGAACTGTCCGTTCTCGTGGTGGCTAAAATAACTCCAGTCTTGCTGGATATGCATCTCGTCGGAGTAGAGCGCGGTCAGATTCACCCCTTTATCGTGGTATTTTTTCATCAACGTTTTGAGAAAGCCGGGGGCGTCTGCGTTGAAGTAATCCATCTCCTGGGTTTCATATTCAAGCATTACCATGACACGGTCGTATCCCTCTACTTCAGGCTCCTCGCCGGAAACGTGCAGCAGCCGCATCTCGATGCTTTGCCCCACTCCGCGTGCTTCGTAGTTCATCGTATCGGTCGCTTCGTACCTGATCCGGGTTAACGGGACAATATCTTCCGGCTTTACCACCCGGTAAGGGACGAAACCTCCGCTTTCCTTAAAGGCATACGCCTTCACGCTTTTCAAAGTTACCGGCGATTTACCCTTGTTATTGGTCCAATATACCTGATGCCAGATAGGAAGGTGAAATTTACCGGTTTTAGCATCCCGGAAGCCTACTTTGTAAGCCAGCCAGCGTCCGCTGTTACCGGTTTGCTTCTTGTAAGCGGGTCCCAGTTCCAGAGGGCTCAGCAGGCTTAGGCAAAGTCCCATATCGTATTGCTTCGCGAAATCACTCACGATCTTGATATTATCCACATATTCCTCGGTATCAGGTGTAAGTTGTCTTTTATCACCCGTATCGTTGCGGTATTGCCGGAAAAACTCATCGAATGCGATGATAAGTTCTTTGGACCCTTGCCGGCTACCCTCCTCGCAAATCTGCCTCAGACTCCGGACGTACTTGTTATAGCCGAGAGATAAATCCATCTCCTTGTCAGGATCGGTCAAATCTTTCAGTTGCTGGTCACTGGTGAGGATAATTGACTGAGCCCAGGCGGAGGATCCTACTCCGCAGAGGGAGCTCAATAAACAGAGTAAAAAGAAACTTTTTATCGTTTTCATGATTGAATTATATATTAGTTATTCAACTTCGTGTAACACTTCCGACCAGTCGTTGATACCGATGATCGATTTATATGGATCGAAAGCTTTGTCTTCCCAGGGGGTGTCGGCTGCCTGATAAAGATGCCAAACCGGTTTTTTCCCGGCAGGGTCCGTTTCGTCGTCCGGATATTTGCGGAGTCCGATGCGAAGCCCAAATTCCCCGCGCGCGTCCATCCAGTTATGCCACTGGAAAGCATCGATCCCATCGAGGTACTTCATTTTTTTCCAGGCATAGGCGAATCCGGCCGCCTGTTCGGCAAGATCCTTCCCGGAATAGGAGCGTGAATTCGTACCGTTTTCCGATAGCCAGACGGTTCTTTTTTGCGTGCCGAGGTATTTATTTTCAGGCAGCTTGATCCATTTATCCAGCACCTCGAGGTTTTTGAAGGTAACCATCGGCGAATTCATTGCAAAAGTGGCCGATCGGTCGTTCCACGTTTTTGGCTCGTTCAGGTCTTCCGGATAGGGATGGTAGGCTATCCCCCATTGGAAATCGCCTTCTACCTCCGAATAGCGGAGTAACCCGTTCAGAAGGTCGAGGGTGGAATAATCCCCGTCAACAGGGACCGGTTCAGCCCATGAATGGGTGAATGATGCGAACACCTCGCTGTTTTCATCGTATTGGCGGGCGATATTGTAGCACAGGCGCATCGATTTATGATACGCGTTGAGGAAAACATGCAGCGGCCGGTCCTGCCCCATGTTTGTCCATACATTTCCCGCGTCTACTTCGTTGTGCATGATCCAGTGGTGGATGCGTCCGTATTTATTGTCTTCCCTGTTATAACGGTTGGCCAGAAAGTCGAGCGCGGCCGCGTAACAATGGACGCTTTCCACGGAGGTCATATTCGGCATGGTATAAAAAGCACTCTCTCCTCCGAAATGTTCATCCTGGAGTAACCGCCCGATGGCCGGGTCGGCAGATTGGCTTTCCGGATTAACCAAGATGATGGCTGCCACAATAATGTTATGCTTTAACGCTTCAAGCATCGTGCGGTCGAATCCCTCAACCGAGGCGGTATTGAAATAGTATATCTTGCCATCGTACTCGTGCGCTATCGTGTTCTCCTGTTCTTCGAGGTACATGAAGCGGGTGATCCATATATTGACCGTGATGCTGGTAACCGGGAAATCGGTCAGATCGGAGGTGTGTCCTCTGCCGATATGATACCCTCCAATTCCTTTTCTTCCGGCAAGTACTCCTTTCGGCATGGTTCGTTCCGGCTTGATATGATCGGCGTACCTGGCCGACGAAAGAATTTTACCATGCTTGGTCACGACCCATTTGGAGAGAGCCTGGTCGTAACGAAACCCATCGATATCCACATACCTTTCCATTTCAATGGAGAAAGGTGATGGAGGCAGCTCCTCGCCCTTGAACTGTTCAGGTTTGATGATATCTTCCCACGGTTTCACCGCATGAAGCATTGCCTTACCACCGTCGGAAAGGTAATTCCCCTCTATAAGGACCGTGGAATCCTGTACTTCGACACGGGTAATAAAGGACTCGTAAGTGTTCGATAAATAACTTGCTGATTGGTCGTTCGCTTGCTTGTCGAGGTTCCTGAAAGCCTCTTTTTCCATGACAAGCGCATTTTCTGCCTCATTGCGTTTACGGAAACGAATATTACGTATCACTAATTCCGCGTTGGGACGATCACCGAAATCCAGCCGGAGCAAATCTGTTTCCGGGTTCCAGTTAAAGTGTTCAATGGATTCACTTAAGTCGACGGAATAGACCGCCATCTCCCCGGTGGGCTCCATTCCGGGGCATTTTTGGCTGCCGGCGACGTTGGAGCCGAAAGACCCTGTTTCCTTTGAAAGGAAGAAAACTTCCAGAAAATTAATTCCCTCTGCCGAACTGTATTCAAAGGTAAGTACCGATTGTTCTTTGCCCAACGGTTTGTTCAATCCTTTCAGGGAAATGTACGGATCTCCTCCTTTCGTGGTTATGCTATACCCGTATTCCTCGAGGGAATCTATTTCCATATGGTGGACAGTAGAGAGATCGAAGCGCAGGTATTCGGAACCTCCGGTATTACAGCCTCCGGCGAATAGATAGATAAGCGTGGATAGAATAAGGGGATATCTTGATTTCATCATTTTCTTTCAAGTTTTTTATTCAGAGAAAACAAAGTTAAACCGTCCCCCGGGGGCGGTATCGCCGTTTACATAAAAATCCATGATATTGCCGTTCTCCTGCATGTTGTCATTCCATTTGAATTCAACATTGATCCTCGTATTTTTCAGTGAAAGGATATCCCGGTCGATTTCGATCTCGAGACGATTCTCTTTTACTGCATACGGGCATTCAGCCACTTTTTCCCATTCCCATCGGTTTCCCACATTTTTCTCCACGATCACTTTCTTCTTGTCCGGGCTCTGCCTGTTTACGATAATATCATATCCGTTCCATCCGGTCGATTTATCCCGATCGACATCGATAAAGAGCATCATCCAGTTCCTGTCTTTGGGGGATGTTAGTTTGTCGGCCGTTTCCACATAAAAATACAGGTTTTTGTTGTCTCTCGCTACTTTGGCTTTCACGATATCATTGCGCCCGGTAGTATTGACATAATAGGTGTTGTTCCTTCCCCGATGGTCGCGGTGAGAGGTGTTTCCCTTATAATGATTGTACTCGGGTGATACGCTGTCCCACTGACCGGAGGATTTTCCTATCGTGATGGTCTTTGGGGCAGATACATCGGCCTGGGGAGACATGCCTTTGAATTTCCTGACCTTATCTACCAGCTGCAGGTAATACACATCGCCCTTGTCTCCCCATCCTTTGTTGGGTTCAATATCCCGGCTGTGCTCCCAGTCGAATTGATCGACAAATGAAAAGGGATCACCGGTCCAATTGTGTTCGGGAAGCCATTGCCCGGCGGTAAATTCGTTCCAGCCCGTGACGAAAACGAGTTCCGGGTCGAGTTCAAACGCTCTTTCCCATTGTTCCTGAAAATTCCATCCATACAGGTATCCGTCCACCCTGGGATCGAACCCATTCCTTTGGGAGAAACTACGTCCCTGCGATCCCGGCAGATTAAAGGCGCTGCAATGCCCGTTGGTTTCGGGTGCAGCGTTTTGCGCCACGCCCACCGTCACTTGTTCGTAACTTCCATTGGCTTGTTTTATATACCCGTGTTGCGGATAATTTTCCAACCATCCCCATTGGTCGTCCCTCCCCGGCCCATCTACATAATCCGGTTGTCCCGGCCTGAAGGTGAAGAAACCGGCTATTTCCCTGTCTTCCTGTTGGTCGGTTAAATTATCCGGGTAAGCCATGATACAGGGTTTCCCTTTCCAATAGAACCATAAATTTTCATATCTCCCGGCTTTATAGATGTCGTTATAAAGTTGACGGAGGGAAACCAACGAATGCGGCACGGGACCGAATGGAAGCATAAAAGCGATCTTGGGAACCTCTACCCCATCTTTCTGTGCCTGATCCCATGTCTTCATCAATGCTTCATACGATTCACCCCAGGTCAGGGACCCGTTCGTGCAATCAAAGAAAACGACATCCACCTTAGCATCTGCAAGCATTTCAGCATGTTTCCGGAGAACCCACGGATCGGTGGTTTTGTAATAACCGAGTAACGGTTCTTCCCAGAAAAAGAATCCCGGTTTTCGTTTGCCCCAAGCCGGGTGGTTATAATCTTTCATTGCTTCGGGATGATTTCTTACAATCTCAGTGATGTTTTTCACAGTGGTTGTCGTGTCGTCATTCCCCTGATGCCATGTCCAGTAAAACATAGCCACGTATTTATCCTTTGGGCTTCCCGTATCCGAATAATTGCGCAATTCTCTCCCAAGCCCATCTGTAGCGACCCACTGGTCGCTGTTTATCTGTTGAGCATTGGTCGGGAGATATGCCATCCATGCCATTAAATAGCCTATTCCGATGATTTTTTTTAAATTGAATAACATAATTGTTTGTGTTTAACTGATTATTTTCCTTTGTAATCAAATTAGAAGTTATTGATTTTCATCTATTGGCAACCATGTGCAAACATGGTTCCCGTTATCCCAATTATTCACGGAAGCGTAATCGACCATAGTAATGGTTTTTCCGTTTTGAGTTGGAATCAACAATTGAAGTTTTGTGTTTTGCTGTGTGGGAGTTACAGGAACAGCTTCAATATATCCATTTTGGATCTTCAAAGAAACAGGCTGATTATAGTCTGCCTCTATATTCTCAT
>NZ_CALNAT010000171.1 GCF_937873925.1 uncultured Proteiniphilum sp.
GTTCGCCCGCCGAAAACCCTGGTAAAAGAGGTGGCATCACGCCCCTATGATGTGCTGAATTCCCAAGAGGCCCGCAAAGAGGCTGAAGGAAATGAGAAATCATTGTACCGTATTATCAAACCGGAGATCGATTTTCCGTCAGGAAAAGATGAACACGACGCGGATGTATATGAAAAAGCGGCGGAAAATTTCAGGAAGTTTCAGGACAATCGCTGGCTTGTGCAGGATGATAAAGAGATGTATTACGTGTATGCACAGACGATGAACGGCAAAACTCAATATGGTTTGGTGGTAGGCGCTTGCGTGGAAGATTACATGACCGGAAAAATCAAAAAACATGAACTGACCCGCCGTGACAAGGAAGAGGACCGGATGAAGCATGTGCGGGTCACCGATGCCAATATGGAGCCTGTTTTCTTCGCCTATCCCGACAACAGGGGGTTGAATGAGATTGTTGACAGGATCACGGCCCGCCAACCCGAATATGATTTCGTGTCGGCCGACGGGGTAGGGCATCACTTCTGGTTGATACCGGAAGAAGAGGCTATCCGGCGGATCACGGAGATCTTCGAGACTATTCCGGCGATGTACATTGCCGACGGGCATCACCGTTCCGCAGCCGCAGCGCTTGTGGGAGCCGAAAAAGCAAAAAACAATCCCAATCACAGGGGGGATGAGGAATACAACTATTTTATGGCTGTTTGCTTTCCCGGCAGCCAACTGACCATTATCGATTATAACCGGGTGGTGAAAGACCTGAATGGACTCACCCCTGATGAATTCATACAAAAATTAGAGAAGAACTTTGCGGTCGAACCCACCGGATCGGAGATACAAAGACCTCAGCATCTCCATCAATTCTCCCTTTATCTCGACGGACGCTCTTTTTGCGTGATGGCAAAACCCGGCATATACGACGATAACGATCCCATCGGTCAACTCGACGTGACCATCACCTCCAACCTGGTGTTGGATGAGATATTGGGTATCAAAGATCTCCGCAGTGATAAACGGATCGATTTCGTAGGTGGCATCCGCGGCCTGGAAGAACTGAAGAAACGGGTGGATAGCGGGGAAATGGCACTCGCCATCGCCTTGTACCCCGTCTCCATGAAACAGTTAATGGATATTGCCGATACGGGCAATATCATGCCTCCCAAAACCACCTGGTTTGAACCGAAATTGCGTTCGGGACTGGTAATACATCAATTACACTAATAATATTCAATTTAAAACAGATCTATGGCACATCATGAATTAGACGAACTGGATGAAAAAATTCTCAGGATGATAGTGGATAATGCGCGTATCCCTTTTCTGGAAGTGGCACGGGCATGTGGAGTTTCGGGTGCGGCCATCCATCAGCGCGTACAAAAACTTTCCGGATTAGGAGTGATCAAAGGCTCCGAGTTTCTCCTGGATGCCGAGAAGATCGGCTATGAGACCTGCGCGTATGTGGGTATCTTTCTCACCTCTCCCTCGACCTTTGAGTATGTTGTAAAAGAACTGGAGAAGATACCCGAAGTGGTGGAATGTTATTATACTACCGGGCAGTACGATGTTTTGATCAAGGTGTTTGCGAAAAACAACAAGGATCTGTTGCGCATCATCCACACGGAATTGCAACCCCTCGGTTTGTCAAGGACCGAGACATTGATCTGTTTTAAAGAAGGGTTCCGGAAAAAACTACCCATTCAATTTATTGAAAAGAAGGAGTGATTTTTGAATAACCTTTTATTGCATTTGTCTTGTTGACGGTTGCTTGATATTCTTTCGACGGTTATTGTCGCGGAAGTTATGGTCCCGTAATATCCGGATAGTTATAGAGCATATTTCCGGGAGCGTTATTTTTATCTGCCTATCAAAGTTGCCTTTTTATACCTGCACTCGTTATTTATTCTGAATTTGTTAAAATAGAAGATATACAGCCTCGTTTTTTAGAAGAAAGGAATATTTGTTTTACTTTTGTAGAGCACGGCTTATTATGACAATATAAAAAGAGATTGTCGATATGTAAGAAATAGATCGAAAATTTCCTGGAAGCATAGTAGATCGGATTGAATTCACAGGTTTTGTTGATGCGGATCGTTTGAAGATATTTAGAAAAGAATATCCGATGTGATTAAAAACAGTTTTGATATTTTTATCGTAAGTTATCTACACAATTGAATGAAAAAAACATTTCCATCGGATAGATTTGCTGAATTATACAGTGCTTATTATAAAAAATCCTTTTTGTTTACTAAATCCTATGTTCATGACAAATATGTAGCGGAAGATATCGCCTCGGAAGCGTTGATAAAGTTATATGAGAAACTGCAGAAAGAAGAGATTGAAAATATTCCCGCTTATTTATTGACCTTATTGAAAAACCAATCGTTGGATTATCTGCGTAAAAAAGCTGTCAGGGATAAAGCTCATGCAGATTATTCCAATGTGGATAACGAGGAACTGAATTACCGGATCTCCACTTTAGAGGAATGTGACCCCAGTCTGATCTTTTCCAAAGAAATACAAAGTATAATTGATGCGACGTTGGCCCAGTTGTCTCCGCAAACCCGGAGGATTTTTATATTGAGCCGTTATGAGAATTATTCCAATAAAGAGATTGCCGCGGAGTTGGATATTAGTGTAAAAAGTGTTGAATATCATATTACTAAAGCCTTGAATCTATTTCGTAAGAACCTGAAAGATTACCTTCCTTTATTTTATTTCCTTTTTGTTTTTTAAAAAAACACATTTTTTGTTTAGGGTTGCCGGGGTGTAATACGTCATCTAGTTATAACGATGATGATTTAACTTGCTTTTGCAAAAAATGGACGATTTATTAAAAAAATATCTGGAAGGAGATACCAATCGAATGGAAAACAGAGACGTATTTGAATGGATCAGACAGTCAGATAAAAATGAGCAGAAATTCAAAGCGTTGAGGCGGTTACATGATATTGTCATATGGCGGGGGAATGCAGTCGTTGTTCCTGTTGTACGGAAAAAAACTCAAAAGCGGAACTTCAGGCTATTTGTCCGTATTACGGCCGCATGCATACTGACCGTGGTCCTGTTTTATTTTTATCAGGAGGTGACGGACAAAGACATCAAATGGAGGATAGGGAAATCCGATACAGGAATGCAGGAAATGAGTGTGCCTACCGGGCAATACGCCGAATTGGTATTGGACGACGGTACAAAAGTATGGCTTAATTCTAAATCGACACTTATTTTTCCTCTTCATTTCACCCCTACTGAAAGAGCTGTACGACTTTCGGGAGAGGGATATTTCGAGGTGGCTCCCGATCCCGATCGTCCGTTCAGGGTGGAAACTCAGGAATATATCATACAAGTACTGGGGACGGAATTCAACGTCCGTGCTTATGAGGGATCACAGCCTTTTGAGACCTCTCTATTAAAAGGAAGTGTGATGGTCACATCGGAGCAAACGTCGGAAGACCTGTATTTGAAGCCGAATGAGCGGGCTATCGGAAAAGACAGCAAACTGAATATAACCTCTTTTAATAAAGATGAATTTTTGTGGCGCGAAGGAATTCTTTTTATTGATGATAAATCCATTTATGAAATACTACCGGTATTAGAGCAATACTTCGATATCAAATTCATAATAGAAGAAAATAGTGTGGAAAAACATAAAAAATATACCGGAAAATTCCGTATTCAGGACGGAGTTGAGCACATTCTGAATGTACTTCAGATTCAAAATAAATTTTCATATGAAACGAGCAAAAATATTATTCACATAAAAGAACATGATAGCCTGCGCGTTCACTAAAGTGAGATATTTGCTCACTATGGCACAGTTCAGGCAAGTTTGCTTTCTGCTCATTTAGCTCATCGTAAATATTCCCATATCTGCAAATAAAAAAATAAAATAATCATATGAAATGCATCAGGAGGGTAAAACAATTATAATTAAATGAATGCCTATGGAATAAGAGATGTTTTGTCAGAATGTAAGAGCATGAGTAAGACGACTAATTATTAATAATCTAACATTAATTTAATGAATAATGGAACATATTAATAGGAAAAGAGTGAGCATTTTTAAGAAAATGAGAAGGCTCTGCACACATAATATACGTGTATCGGTACTTCTCATATTTACTTTATTCACGTGTTCCCTGAGTGCAAATTCTCAGGATGTAAAGGTGAGTTTAACGGTTAATAATAAGCCTGTTATAGATGTGCTGGCGGAAATAGAAAAGCAGACAGATTATTTATTTGTTTACAGTTCCGATGAGATCAATACCCATAGGGAAGTTTCAGTGAGTGCTAATAATGAGTCTATTGACAAGGTGCTGGAGGATATTTTTTTCAACACGGATATTGAATCAAAAATAGAAGGGAAAAATATTCTTTTGGTTAAAAAGCAGGAAAATGTTGCTTCCATACGTCAATCGGGACCAGTCGTGACAGGAATCGTCACTGATTATTTGGGAGACCCTCTTCCCGGTGTCAATATACGGGTAAAAGGAATCGATGCAGGAACCATTACGGATATTGACGGTAATTTCAGGCTCGAAGTTCCTTATGCGAATGCAACCCTGGTATTTTCTTTTGTAGGTTTTCAGCCGCAGGAAGTAGCGCTTGGAGGAAGGGATCGTATAACCGTGCAATTAGTGGAAGACAGCAAAGCATTGGAAGAGGTGGTGGTGGTCGGTTATACCACACAAAGAAGAGCAACCATCACCGGTTCGGTGGCGACTATAACCACGAAAGACCTGAAGCAGAGCCCTACGGCAAACATCAATAACGCTTTAGCAGGGCGTATGCCCGGGTTAATGGTCAATCAATTCAATGGAGGAGAGCCGGGAGTGGATGTGGCCGATGTCAATATTCGGGGTATGGGAACATATGGAGATAAGTCCCCTATTATAATCGTTGACGGTGTTGAGAGAGATATGAGTTATTTGTCTGCGGAAGAGATAGAGACTTTTACAATACTTAAAGATGCGTCTGCTACTGCCGCTTACGGTATCAGAGGCGCTAACGGTGTTATTATTGTAACAACAAAACGGGGACAGGCCCAGGAAAAGGCTACAGTGAATTTTAAAGCTTCCGTGGGAACGAATCATCCGGTGAAATTTCCCCAGTATTTGGGTTCGGCCGATTACGCCACGCTTTATAATGAAGCGATGATAAACAGTAACCCGAATACCGATCCCTCCTCTCTTACGCTGTTTTCAGAACAATCCATAGAAAACTTCAGGAAAGCTAAAGGAGATAATTCGGATGGTTTGGGATATAACTGGGATTATTTCGAGTATGCTTTTAAGCCGGGGATCCAGCAGGATTACAGCCTTTCTGTCAGGGGCGGATCGAACCAGGCGCGTTATTTTGTGATGGGGAATTACTATGAGCAAAGTGGTAATTATAAGCATACGAATTTAACACAATACGATACCCAGGCGGTATTCAAACGCTATAATTTCCGTGCGAACGTAGATGTGGATATTACCAAAGATTTTTATGTGAAAGTAGATCTTGGCGCGCGTATTACGGACAGGAACGCACCCGGAACCACTGCTTCGAGAGTGGTAGCCATTGCCAATACTCAGCCGCCCTATCTGCCTATAACCCTGCCTGATAACAAAAATCCGGAAAATGAGACCTATGTGTTGAATAATCCCTATGGTTTGTTGTATGGTGATTTTTTACATCGTTACAATATATTGGGTGAATTATCGCGTACCGGTTATTTAAATGAAAAGAAAACTTTTTTGAACGGTTCTTTTGCATTAGGACATAAGCTGGATTTTATTACCGAAGGCTTAAAAATAGAAGGTATATTTTCTTATGATGCCGAAGAAGGACGTTGGATAAGAAGGGTGCTTGAAACGCGTGCAGACGGTTACGCGAATTATGGCCGGTATGCCACCTTTCAGCCGGCGGAAGGAAATAACGGTGCGTTCTATATGAATAATCCCTCTTATGAAGGCCGATATATATTGGGTAATCCCTGGTATGATACCGATGAGACAATAGGGAACAGTTTAAGCCATAACGCTGCGCAGAGTAAGACCTATTATCAGTTAAAGCTGGAATACCTGCGTCAGTTCGGAGGACAACATGATGTGTCGGGCCTGGTTTTATTTAACCGCTCCACACGCAGTTACGACAACAGGGTGGAATACCGTTATCAAGGTATAACGGGAAGGATGACCTATGCTTTTGAGAATAAATACCTGGCAGAATTCAATATCGGATATAACGGATCAGAGAATTTCGCTCCCGGTAAACGATACGGAACGTTCCCTGCCGGTTCAGTAGGATGGGTAGTTTCTGAAGAATCGTTTATGGACGGCACGAAAAACTGGCTGGACAATCTTAAACTCAGAGGATCGTACGGATTAGTGGGAAGCGATAAAATATCGGATTCCAATGACGATCGCTTTGCTTATCTGCAATTTTACGTAGGCGGTAGCGGATACAGTTTTGGTATAAACGAGTTTGGAAGCGGACTCAGCGGGTTACGGGAAGGTAATTTTGCCAATCCGAATCTTACCTGGGAGAAGGCCCGGAAACTGAATATCGGTATCGATGCTTCACTCTTCAGGCAGCGATTGAATTTTTCCGTTGATTATTTCGATGAGTATCGCTATGATATCATCACCAGCTTAAGCGGAGGGGATAAACTGGGATTTCCCGATATTGTAGGAAAAGATGCTCCCTTTATCAACTCAGGGATTGTAGAGAACCGTGGTATTGATTTTGAAATAGGATGGAACGGACGTATAGGAAGAGATATAAGATACTATATCAGACCGAATTTCACTTTTGCGCGCAACAAAATAAAGTTCATGAATGAAATCCCTTATGATGAGGAATACCGGAGAAATACCGGTAAACGTATTGATGAACATTTTGTATATGTATTCGACCGTTTTGTCTATGATCAGGAGGATGCCGATCGTCTGAATGCCATGAACAGCGGTAACGGATTTCAACCGTGGGGCAACCTCTATCCCGGGGATGTCGTCTATAAGGATCTGAACGGTGACGACAGAATCGATGATGAAGGAGACCGCATGAATATGGGATACCCAAGAACTCCGGAAATACAATTCGGAGTCCCTTTGGGAATACAATACAAAGGGTTGGATTTGAGCGTTTTGTTCCAGGGTGCGACGAACAGCAGTGTGCTTTTGAACGGTGCGGCAGTATGGGATTTTCCGGCGTATGAGCAAGATCAGACGGGTAAAGTAAAACCCATGCATCTTAACCGGTGGACGGAAGGGACGAAGGATACCGCTACTTATCCGCGTCTTACTATCGGAGCCAATAATAACAATAAGAACGGACAAAGTAGTTTGTTCTTATATGATGCATCGTACCTGCGATTGAAAAATTTTGAAATCGGATACTCTTTGCCGGGAAAAGCGATCAGATTCGCCGGATTACAAAATGTAAGAGTCTATGTACAGGGAATGAATCTGTTTACATTGGATAATCTCAAAGAGGTTGACGTTGATCCCGAAACAAGGAGCGGCGACGGTTCCTGGTATCCCGTACAACGTATCTTCAATTTTGGAATAGATATAACTTATTAATACAGATAAAAACAATGAACAAGATAAAGTTATTTGCCGGATTAATAGCATCTATGTCTCTTCTATTCACGGGATGTGATGATTATTTAGACAGAATGCCGGACGATAAAGTAAACGAACAGGAGGTATTCACCCGTTTTGATTACGTAAATCAGTTGGTTACAGATTTGTATGAAGGAGCTAAATCAGCCAATAAACCGCTCATATATTTCAATCACTTCGGTACTGCTGCTATTACAGATGAATGCAGTGCCAGTAGCCACGAAGCCGCTATCCCGCATCAGTTTCATATAGGTAATTACGGTCCCTCTCAGGGAATGCCTGATCGCAGCAGTGTAGGTCAATATTGGTGGGATCTGTATACTAAGATCCGGAAAGCAAATATCATACTGGAAGGCGTGGAAAAATACAACACGCCTGATAATCCGCAAATGGGACGGGAAGGGGATATTGTAAAGAGGGTCGGGGAAACGTATTTTCTGCGTGGGTACCTCCACTTTTTGTTGTTACGTGCTTATGGCGAAGTTCCCTATGTTGATTATGTAGTCAATCCTGATGGTGATATGTCATTCACCCAATTATCGGCACATGAAATAGTGGAACGTATTTGCGCCGATGCCGATGAGGCATATGCCAGGGTTGCAGCCTTTAACGGAGGACAGGATTTCGGTCGTGTAGATCAGGGAGCCTGTCTCGGATTGAAAGCCATGGCAAGATGGATTGCCGCCACACCTATGTATAACGGCGGGAATTTCCCGAACGATACACGGTTATACAAAGATGAATACGGATATGATCCAAGTAGATGGGAAGCTGCTAAAACGGCAGCAAAAGCGGTGATGGAGGCCAAAGATAACAGCGGGGGATTGCGTTATTCTTTGTATGCGAAATATGATGGAACCGATTTCGGGGACCTCAACAACAATAATACAAGCGAGAGTAAAGTCCATCGGCGTTTATGGAATATGTTCTTTGATATGGATGCAATCCAGAGCGAATGGGTTTGGTTTGTAACAAGGGACAAGGATACCGGCTGGTCGGGAGATGTGTTGCCCCCGTCGCAGGGAGGACATGCGAGACAGCGGCCCCTTCAGCAACAAGTGGATGAGTATGAGTATATTGCTCCGGATGGGTATGGGTATCCTATATATGCCGACAGGGCCGCCTCAGACGGATATGATGATGGGAATCCGTATGAAAGCGTCCGGCGGGATCCCCGTTTTTACCGGGATATCCGTTACCATGGTTCTGTTTATCGGAGCACAACGTTAAATACCGCTGAAGGAAACGATGCTGTAAGCGGAAGCTATCTTGGCAACGCATCCCACACAGGTTATTATTTACGTAAATTTTACAAGGACGGATGGACCAGGGGGGACGGATCCCATATAATCAACGGTCCCGCTATTTGGCGTCTTCCCGAGATAATGTATATCTATTGCGAAGCTGTAAATGAGACGACCGGCCCCAATGAAGAGATCTATACTATACTGAATGAAATACGCGCACGTTCTTTTATGGCTCCCATTCCGCCGGAGGCAGAAACGGATAAAGAGTTGATGAACGAGTATATACAAAGGGAACGTCGTGTGGAATTGTTCTATGAGAATCATCGTATATGGCACGCCCGGTTATATCTGGAGCCTGATGATCCGACAGAAATCGCTCTTGAAAATGCTTATGTAAATGCAGATAGCTGGCCCTATCCCAAAACGCAACGTTGGTCTCATGGAATGAGACCCGTGGAAGATGAAAATGGGGAAATAGAAGTGAATGGTAAAAAATATAAAATGCAACGGTTTGAAATTCAGGAAGGTCGTGTGTTCGAAACGCCAAGGCATTATCTCTTTCCCATCATGACGGATGAATTAAGACGAACTCCGGGATTGGTACAAAATCCGGGATGGTAAGGACTTAATAACGTCATAATGCAACTATAAATAAGGTTGTCCGAATAACGATATGAATTTTGGACAACCTTATTTTTTTATTAAAAGAATTCCACCCTTTAATCCGGTGGATCAATCGGGGAAAGAAATCGTGATAGTGACTTTTTTGATGCGTATGGGTAAGCAGATGTTTCAAAATATTAATAAATACAATCAAATGTGAATATAGGGATAAAATAGTTGCGTACCTTCGCAGGAACTTCTATTTTAGTCCCCGTTTTTCAAATCGTTCCTCTAGGAGGAAATAACGGTGTAGTCCACTCGTTGTTTTTCGTATTTGTTTAGAATTTTCAAATCCAACCAAAATATTATAATAACTCTCATGATTATGACAACACGTAGAAATTTTATAAAAAAAACCGCCGTAGGACTAACCGCGTTGGCCGTTCATCCTGCCTGGGCTGCCTCATCGGCGAGAGGATCAGCCGTGAAGAAACAATTTGTTTCCAACCGTCCCGCAACGGGTGCCCGGCATTTTACTTCGGTTGCTGTAGAACAGACTATTACAAGAGTGAAAGCAAAAATAAAAGACCCGAAACTGGCATGGATGTTTGAGAACTGTTTTCCCAATACGCTGGATACAACGGTAAACTTCAGTATGAAAAACGGCAGGCCCGATACTTTCGTGATCACCGGCGATATCGATGCCATGTGGCTCCGCGATTCATCGGCACAGGTATGGCCTTACCTGCCGCTTACAAAGTCAGATGCAAAACTGAAGCAACTGATTGCAGGGGTGATTAACCGTCAAACGCAATGTATCCTGATCGATCCTTATGCCAATGCTTTCTATGCCGAACCCAATCCGGAAGGGCACTGGCTAAGCGACCGCACAGAAATGAAGCCGATGTTGCATGAACGTAAGTGGGAGATCGATTCGCTCTGTTACCCCGTAAGGCTCGCTTACAATTACTGGAAGACGACGGGCGACACTTCCGTTTTCGATGCCGACTGGAAAAAGGCGATGGGACTCGTGATAAAAACATTCAAAGAGCAGCAGCGCAAAGAGGGTCTTGGTCCTTATAAATTTCAACGGGTCACGGAACGCCAATTGGATACAGTGAACAACGACGGATATGGTAATCCGGTCAATCCGGTGGGATTGATCGTCTCTACGTTCCGCCCCTCGGACGACGCCACAACCTTCCAGTTTCTTGTTCCGTCCAACTTTTTTGCCGTCACCTCACTGAAGCAGATCGCTGAGATTGCCGGGAAAGTTGTCGGAGATGACACACTGGCAGCCGAAAGCAAGGCGCTGGGCGACGAGGTGAACAATGCGCTTCAGCAATATGCGATTGTAGAGCATCCCAAATATGGAAAAGTGTATGCTTTTGAAGTGGATGGCTTTGGTAATACCTATTTTATGGATGATGCCAATATACCCAGTTTACTGGCAATGCCCTATCTGGATTCTATCGCACAGAATGATCCGATCTACCGGAATACGCGGAAACTGGTGTGGAGCAAAGACAATCCCTATTTCTTCAAAGGAACGGCGGGAGAGGGGATCGGAGGCCCGCATATCGGATATGATATGGTCTGGCCGATGAGTATCATTATGCGTGCACAAACCAGCGACAGTGACGAGGAGATCCTGCATTGCCTGCAAATGCTGCGCGATACGGATGCAGATACAGGCTTTATGCATGAGTCGTTCCATAAGGACAATCCGGCTAAATTCACCCGGAGTTGGTTTGCCTGGGTAAATACCCTGTTTGGTGAACTGATCGTAGACCTGGAAGGTAAAGGGAAAATGGATTTAGTCAACTCGATATAAAAAGAAAACCGATAAAAAAGGAAACATGAGAAAACTATTTGTTATTACGGCCGTCCTACTGCTGTCTGTGATATATACCGGGAGGGTAGCAGCACAATCGAAGAGTAGTCCGGTCGATGAGGTGAACATCCTGATGGGAACCATGTCCGAGTTTGCCCTGTCGCACGGGAATACCTATCCGGCCATAGCAGTCCCCTGGGGGATGAATTTCTGGACGCCTCAGACCCGCAAGATCGGCAATGGCTGGCAGTATGCGTATACCGATTACAAACTGAACGGATTCAAGCAGACCCATCAGCCCAGTCCCTGGATGAATGATTACGGACAATTCTCCATTTTTCCAATGACGGACAGGATGGAATTCGATCAGGAAAAAAGGGCCAGTTGGTATTCGCACAAGGGCGAAGTGGCAAAACCTTATTATTATAGCGCTTATCTGGCCGATTATGATATCACTACGGAGATCACACCGACCGAACGGGCCGCCATCTTCCGTTTTACATTCCCTGAAACGGAGAAGGCCTATGTGCTGGTAGATGCATTCGACAGGGGATCGGCAGTGGAGATCCTGCCCGAAAAGAATGCTATCATCGGTTATACCACGCGCAACAGCGGAGGTGTGCCGGAAAATTTCAGAAATTATTTTGTAGTCGTGTTCGACAAGCCGTTTCAATATAAACAGGTAGTAGAAGATGGAGAGATCCGGCAGCAGGGTAATAAGGCGGAAGCAAACCATACCGGAGCCTTTATAGGCTTCTCTGTCCGGCGGGGTGAAAAGGTGATTGCGAAAGTGGCTTCCTCTTTCATCAGTTATGAGCAAGCCTGGCAAAACCTGAAAGAGGTGACGGGAAAAGATTTTGAAACGGTGAAGCAGGAAGGGCGGGACGCCTGGAATAAAGTCCTCGGAAAAATAGAGATCGAGGGCGGCGACCTTGATCAGAGACGTACGCTCTATTCCACCCTCTACCGATCTACGCTGTTCCCCCGTAAATTCTACGAGATCGATGCGGCGGGAAATATCATCCATTACAGCCCCTACAACGGCGAGGTGCTTCCCGGCTATATGTACACCGATACCGGATTCTGGGATACATTCCGTGCGCTGTTCCCGCTGTTGAACCTGATGTACCCATCGGTGAACACAGAGATACAGCAGGGGTTGATCAATACCTATAAGGAGAGCGGGTTTCTACCCGAGTGGGCAAGTCCCGGCCATCGCGGTATCATGATCGGCAACAATTCGGCTTCGGTGGTAGCTGACGCCTACCTGAAAGGGTTGCGCGGCTATGATATTGAAACACTCTATCAGGCGATGCTGCACGGTACCGAAAATGTACATCCCAAAGTATCTTCCACCGGACGTTTAGGCCATGAATATTACAATACATTAGGCTATGTTCCCTATGATGTAAAGATCCATGAAAATGCGGCACGTACGCTGGAATATGCCTATGCCGACTGGACTATCTATAAACTGGCCAAGGCGTTGAATCGTCCCCAGGAGGAAATCGACCGGTTCGCCAAACGGAGCCAGAACTACCGTAACCTTTATTCGCCGGAATATAAACTGATGCGCGGACGCAATAAAGACGGTTCTTTCCAGTCCCCTTTCAGCCCTACAAAATGGGGAGATGCTTTTACAGAAGGGAATAGCTGGCACTACACCTGGTCGGTCTTCCACGATCCGCAGGGATTGATCGACCTGATGGGGGGCAAGCAGGCCTTTACCGGCATGCTGGATTCTGTATTTGTGATGCCTCCCGTGTTCGACGATAGCTATTACGGGGGAGTCATTCATGAGATCCGTGAGATGCAGGTGATGAACATGGGACAGTACGCCCATGGCAATCAGCCCATTCAGCATATGGTCTATCTCTACAACTATGCGGGCGAACCGTGGAAAACCCAATACTGGGCGCGCAAGGTGATGGATAAACTCTATACACCTTATCCCGACGGCTACTGCGGTGATGAGGACAACGGGCAGACCTCGGCCTGGTATGTCTTTTCGGCACTCGGGTTCTATCCGGTTTGTCCGGGTAGCGACCAGTATGTGATCGGTTCTCCGCTGTTCAACAAGATGACCGTTCATCTGGAAAACGGGAATACCTTTGAGATCAATGCGCCGGATAACAGTCGTGAGACGAGGTACGTGTCCGATATCAGGTTAAACGGAAAGAAGTATACCAAGAACTTCTTTACGCACGATCAGTTGATGAACGGGGCCAAAATCGACTTCTCTATGTCTGCCACACCCAATAAAACACGCGGCATCAATAAGTCCGATTTTCCGTATTCGTTCTCGAACGAAAAGAAATAAACAGATTTTTTGACTGAAAACGAAAAGTGCCGGAGCAACATGTATGTTGTTCCGGCACTTTTTTGGTGTGCCGTGCAGGTAAAATGCTTCTCGATGATTCATGGGGGAGGGAGTAAGGCAAATGCTTATTTCAACTGGTTTGGGTGTCCGGTGAATAGTTAGTAAATGAATCCGGATTGACCCCCTATTCTTATACCCTGGACACAAAAAAGCCGGCTCTCCATATAAAAAAGCCGGCTTTCGATAGGAAAGCCGGCCCTTGTCCGATAGTTGCGGAGACAGGAC